>JBAWVU010000004.1:0-32068 GCA_037147135.1 Chloroflexota bacterium | reverse complement strand
GACCGAGGCGAAGACGAAGCTCGCGCGCGCCGCCGGGCTCACGCTCGACCTCGTTCCGACCCCCGACGTCCTCGCGGAGGTCGCCCGGCGCGCGAGTGGCCTGGACCTCGACGGCACGCGCACGCGCCCGGCACTCGACCCCCGCCCGGTGCTCGTCGGGTTCGCCGCGGAGACGGGCTCCCTGGAGCGCGCGGCGGACAAGCTCGCCCGGAAGGGGGTCGACTTCCTCGTGGCGAACGACGTCGCGGAGGCCGGGTCCGGGTTCGGGACGGAGACGAACCGGGTGACGCTCCTCTTCCGGGGCGGGATGAGCGAGGCCCTCCCGCTCCTGCCGAAGCGCGAGGTCGCGGAGCGGATCCTCGATCGCGTCCGGGCGCTCCTCGACGTGCGCGACCGGAGCCCGCAGACTGGGTCGGTGCCGGGCCGGCCGAGCGGCGCGGGGCGTGGCGGCGTCGGCGCGATGGATGAAGGGAGGTGAAAGCGTGAGCACGAACGGCGCCCCGGACGAGGCGGTGAGACGCCTCACGGTGAGCGACATCGCGAGGCTCCACGCGGACGGCGTGCGGATCGCGATGGCCACGGCCTACGACTTCCCGAGCGCGCGGCTCCTTGACGAAGCCGGCCTCCCGATGCTGCTCGTCGGGGACTCGGTCGGGCGGACGATGCTCGGGTACGAGAACGAGATCCCCGTCTCGATGGAGGACATGCTCCACCACGTGAAGGCGGTCGTGCGCGGCGCACGGCGTGCCCTCGTCGTCGCCGACATGCCGTTCCTCTCCTACGCGACCCCCGATGCGGCGCTGGAGAACGCCGGGAGGTTCCTCAGCGAGGGCCGGGCCCAGGCGGTGAAGGTGGAAGGCGGCGCCCGCACCGCTCGGACCATCGAGGCGCTCGTCCGGGCCGGCATCCCGGTCATGGGCCACATCGGCCTCACGCCCCAGTCGATCAACACGATCGGGCGCGTCAGGGTGCAGGGGAAGACGCGCGATGCCGCCCGAGCGCTCCTCGCGGACGCCCTCGCGGTCCAGGAGGCCGGCGCGTTCTCCACGGTCCTCGAGCTCGTGCCGGCGCAGCTCGCCGCCGCGATCACCGAGCGCCTCCGGATCCCGACGATCGGGATCGGCGCGGGACCGGGCTGCTCCGGCCAGGTCCAGGTGATCACCGACCTCCTCGGCTACGACACGTGGTTCCCGCGGCACGCGCGGCGGTATGCCGACCTCCGCGGGACGATCCTCGCGGCCGCGTCCGCATATAGGGCCGACGTCGAGGCCGGGGCCTTCCCGGGCGAGGCGGAGACGGTCCGCATGGACGACGCCGTCCTCGACGAGGTCCTCGGTCGGTCGCCGCTCGACGGCGCGGCCGCCGACGTCGAGCGCTCGATCGAGTGGATCCCGCTCGACCGCGATCTCTGAGGCGGCCCGCGTGATCGGCGCCGTCCCGCGGGTCGTGCGCTCCCGTACGGAGGTGAGGAGTGCACTCGCCGAGGCGCGACGGCCGGTCGGGCTCGTGCCCACGATGGGCGCGCTCCACGCGGGGCATGCGTCGCTCATGCGCCGGGCGCGGGCCGAGTGCGCGACCGTGGTCGTCTCGATCTTCGTCAACCCCGCGCAGTTCGAGACGCCATCCGACCTCGCGGCCTACCCGCGCTCCCTCCACGGCGACCTCGAGGTCTGCGCCGCCGAGGCCGTCGACATCGTCTTCGCGCCGACGGCCGACGAGATCTACCCGTCGGGCGCGGGGACGACCGTCCATCCCGGTTCGATCGCGGACGGGCTCGAGGGGGCCGCCCGGCCGGGGCACTTCGTGGGCATGGCGACGGTCGTCGCGATCCTCCTCGGCCTTACCGGGCCGGAGCGGGCGTACTTCGGCGAGAAGGACGGCCAGCAGCTCCGCGTGGTGACGCGCATGGTCCTCGACCTCGGGATGCCCGCGACGATCGTGGGGTGCCCGACGGTCCGCGAGCCCGACGGCCTCGCGATGAGCTCACGCAACTCGCGGCTCGGCACCGAGGACCGGGCCGCGGCGCCGGTCCTGCGGCGCGCGCTCCTCGCCGCGCGCGAGCGGTGGCTCGCCGGCGAGCGGGACGGCGCGGCGCTCCGCGAGACGATGGGCAGGCTGCTCGCCGGCGAGCCGCGGGCCCGGGTCGACTACGTGAGCATCGCCGACGTCGGCGATCTCCGCGAGGTCGAGGGCCGCGCAGCGGGCGCCGTCCTCTGCTCGCTCGCGGCGTGGTTCGGGGAGGTCCGCCTCATCGACAATGAGACGCTGCCCGCGGCCCGATGATCCACCGCCCGCGGCCGCGCGTCCGCTGCCCGCAGCCCGGTCGTCGGCGGTCAGGGACGCGACGGGGCGGCGAACCGCTCGAGGATCCGGTCGACGTCGAGGTGCTCCGCGACGATCGCCTTGATCGTCTCGATCTTCTCCGTGTCGGCCGCGTGCGTCTTGACGAGCAGGTCGTGGATCTTCGACGCCGCTGCGTAGGTCTCGTCCTCGACGAGGTAGCAGAAGAGGTCGGACCGGCGGACCTCGTCGATGAGGTAGAAGTTCGGGCGGTAGCCGCCGGTGAGGACGATCCCGGCGATCCCGGCGCGGCGGGGGCTGAGGCCGCGCTCCACCGCGTGCGCGCGTGCCGCCGCGACCGTCGCGGCCGCCGCCCCGATGACGTCCTCGCGATCGCCGGGGACGATGATGAGCCCGCCCTCCCGGGCGCGCTGCATCGCGTGTTCCGCGCGCATCGCCGCGATCGAGACCTGCACGATCGGGCGGTCGAGGTCGGGACCCGGGTGGATGATCTCCCCGGGCATCCGCTCGAGGAGGACGGCGAGCGTCGGGTGCGAGAGCACGGGCCGATACGGGAGGACGCCGAGGAGCTCGATGCCGTGCAGGGCGAGGCCGCGCTCCAGGACCCCGGGGAGCGTCGGGTGTGCCGCATCGTCCACCTTGTTCACGATGGCCCCGACGACGTCGACACCGTGCCTCGCGAAGAGGGCGCGGTTGAGGACGATCTCGTCGACGGGCCGGCCGAGGCCCGCCTCGCTCACGATGAGGGCCCGGGCGCCGAGCATGCCGGCGACATCGGCGTTGGAGAGGCCGATGACGGAGCCGACCCCGGCGTGCCCTGTCCCTTCGACGAGGAGGACCTCCCGGTCCCGCGAGACCACCGCGTGGGCACGCCGGATCTTCGCGCCGAGATCCTCGACCACTTCGCCGTTGATGAAGGACTTCGTGAAGCCCCGCGGGATGTGGACCGGGCTGATCGCATCGGGTGGATCCGTGAGGCTGAAGACGCTCTTCATGAGGATCGCATCCTCGTCCGCCGGGATCCCGTCGAGGAGCGCGTACCGCTGCCCCACCGGCTTGATGAACCCGGTGGAGAGCCCCCGGTCCATGAGCGCGGCGAGGAGCCCCAGGCTCAGCGTGGTCTTGCCGCGGTTCTGGCCCGTGGCGGCGAGGTAGATCTGTCTCACTGGCGCGGTCGGGGTCGGACGGTGCGGGTCGCGTCGACGCGTCAGTCGCGGCGCGCGGTCTTGCGCTCGATGAGCTGGACGGATTCGTGGAGCCGGGCCATCGTCTCGGGCTCGACGGCGTCCGGCTCCATGTACGGGCCGAGGCGGTCGAGGATGTCGGCGACGAGCGCGATGAAGACGCTGGCGTCGGCGACGAAGAACTGGGGCTCGTTGTTGTAGCGGACGAGCGTGAGGCGTCCCTGGAGGACGCGGCGGTCCTCGATGTGCGCCACCTGTGTCGCGAACGTGTGGCCCTGGATGCCATCCGGGTTGTTGAGGAAGTTGAGCGCGTTGTCGATCGCGAGGCCGAAACGGGCCCGCCACGCGACGAGGCGCTCGTGCACCTCCGGCGCGATCCTGACCTCCGCCACCTCGTCGAAGACCTCCGGGGCGACCGTGACCAGGCCGACGAGCGTCGTGCCGGCCCGCGCGCCGAGCATCACCTGGAGCGACCGTTCGAGCGTGAAGACCTCGGAGTCGAACCGCGGGCTCGTGATGACGTCGGTGAGCAGGTCCTCGACGTTGTCGAGCACGGCGCCGTCCGCGAGGGCATTGCCCAGGTGGAGGATCTCCTCCTTGAACAGGAACTTCTCTTCGTGGTCGAGCATGACGGCGATGGTACACCGGGGTCACTCTCGACCGAGGCGCTCCACGAGGTTGCGCGTCATCCGTTCGACCCGGGCATCGAGCGGCGTGGCGAAGCCGTGGTACGCGCGGTCGCCGTAGTCGTCGATCGCCCACGACCACTGGAACGTCCCGGCGGCGAAGACCGTCGCGCCCGAGGCAGCCGTGTACATGGTCGCCGTCTGCAGCGGTGGGCTGGCGAGGTCGCCCACCTCGCCGGGAGGCGCGCCGACCGCCTCCACCGGGCTCCGCGCGAGCACCTCCGTCCCCGCGGGCGCGAGGGCGGGGAAGAACGTGTCGTACTCCTGGCCCACGAGGTTGACGAACCGGTCGCCGTCGCGGACGCCGGTCCCGCGGTAGAGCCAGTGACGGGCGTTGGCCACCACCCAGTCGGCCGGGCGCGCCACGACGTGGCCGTACATCTGGCCGACGAGCCCCGCCTCGGGCTCGAGGAGCGGGCGCTCCCGCCAGCGGACCGTCGCCGATCGAGGATCGCGCTTCGGCACCGGGTCCCGCGAGAGGTTCTTGTAGCACGTGATGCGCCGACCCGGACCCAGCGGCGAGTCTTCCAGCCTGATCGACCAGTAGACCTCGTTCGCCGAGATGAACGCCACATTGGTCCCCGCGTCCACGGCGCGCTGCACGGCATCGCGCATCGCCCGCGACCAGTACTCGTGATGGCCGGCGAAGATGACGAGGCGGCGACCGGCGAGGATCTCCGGGCGGAGCGCGAGGTCGACGTCGGCGGCGTAGTCGGCGTCGTACCCTCGGCGCTCGAGCCAGCGGATGAACTGGATCTCCCAGCGGCGGAAGAGGCCGGCGCCCCGGTCCCAGAGGTACGGCCGGTCGAAGCTCACCTGGGCGGCGCGTACGCCGACGACGCTCGGATCGCCGCCAGAGTTGTACCCGTACAGGCTCTTCCCGCCCCAGCCGTCGTACGCCTGCCACGTCGTCATCGCCGCGACGAAGAGGATGGGGGCCTGGGCCGCGAGCGGGGCCCGGACGGCGAATGGGACGTAGGCGGGGCCGCCCCACTCCGGCCGGAGGACGGCGACGTACATGCCGCTCGTCCAGCCGTCGGGGACGCCGAGGGTCAGGGCCGGTGCCCACGGAGCCTCGGCGCGGCCGAGCACGGCGTCGCGGGCCGCCGGCGCGCCCCGCGCGACCTTCACGCCCCGGTCGCGGTGCAGGAGCCTGCCGCCGGCACCGGCGTACCAGCCGAGCCGGTACCACTCCACGTCGACGGCGACCGCGCCGTCGACGCCGCCGAGGTGGAGGGCGAGCCGCTCCCCTGGCTCGGTCGAGGCCGTCCCGGCGAACCCCTCGCATCCGAGGCGCTGGCCCGTGGCGAGGTTCCACGCGTCCGTGCCGGGGCTGCGGTTCTCGGCGGCGATGGTCCGTCGGGGACGGCTGGGCGTCGGGCCGGGCGTGGCCACGGCCTCCGGCGTCGGGCTCGGGCTCGGGCTCGGGCTCGGGCCGGGAGTGGCGCTCGCGGCCGCCGACGTGGGCGAGGGGCGCCCGGGCGTGGGACCACCGGGCGAGGGTCTCGTCGATGCCCGCACGGTCCCGGCAGGGCCGGTCGGCACGGGCGTCGACCCGCAGGCCGCGGCGAAGACAGCGAGCCCGGCCAGAGCTGCTCCGCGGACGAACCTGCGCCGCGTGAGGATCGGAGAGGGTTCGGTGGACACCACGCGGAGTCTAGTCGGCGTGCCGTGGGGGCGCCGGTCGGCCGCTCGCCCGGCTGTCCGCGCCGGTAGCGTGGCCCGGGCGGCGAGTGGGGCACGGATCGCCACCCTCCGCGCCGGAGACGGGACGGCGGCCGGGCCCCGAGGGGTCCGGCCGCCGTCATGGGCAGCGACGAGTAGGCCGGTCTAGGGGTAGAGCCCGCGCAACGCGGTGGCGTCGGCGACGCGCTGAACGGCGAGCAGGTACGCGGCCGTCCGCATGTTCACCTTCTCGCGCTCCGCCATCGCGGCGGTCTCGTTGAACGCTCGGTCCATGATCTCCCTGAGCTTGGCGTTGACGACGGCCTCGCTCCAGTGATCGCGGTTGAGGTCCTGGACCCACTCGAAGTAGCTGACGGTGACGCCGCCGGCGTTGGCGAGGATGTCCGGGATGAGGAAGACTCCACGCTCGTAGAGGATGTCGTCGGCCTCCGGCGTCGTGGGGCCGTTCGCGGCCTCAGCGACGATCTTCGCCTTGACGTTCCCCGCGTTCCGCGCGGTGATCTGGTTCTCGAGCGCGGCCGGGATGAGGATGTCGCACTCGACCTCGAGCAGCTCGGCGTTGCTGATCTCGCGGGCGCGCGGGAAGCCGACGACCGTGCCGTGCTCCTTCTTCCACGCGATGACCCTGTCGACGTCGAGGCCGGCCGGGTCGTGGATGCCGCCGGTGGAGTCGCTCACGGCGACGACGGTGGCGCCCTCGTCACGGATGAGGCGCGCCGCGATGGCGCCGGCGTTGCCGAAGCCCTGGACCGCCACCGTGCACCGACGGAGGTCCATGCCCAGCAGGGCTGCGGCGTCGATGATCGTGAAGACGCAGCCGCGAGCGGTCGCCTCGTTGCGACCCTCCGACCCACCGAGGCTGATCGGCTTGCCCGTGACGACGGCCGGGACGGTGTAGCCGGCATGCATGGAGTACGTGTCCATGATCCACGCCATCATCTGGGGGGTCGTGTTCACGTCCGGCGCGGGGATGTCGCGCTCCGGCCCGATGAGGATGCTGATCTCAGTCGTGTACCGGCGGGTGAGGGCCTCGACCTCCTTGAGAGACAGCTTCTTCGGGTCGACGATCACGCCGCCCTTGCCGCCGCCGTACGGGATGCCGACGACCGCGCATTTCCAGGTCATCCACATCGCGAGGGCCTTGACCTCGTCGAGGGAGACGTCCTGGTGGTACCGGATCCCGCCCTTGGCCGGACCGCGTCCCAGGTTGTGCTGCACGCGATAGCCGGTGAAGACCTGGACGGTCCCGTCGTCCATGTGGACCGGGAAGTGGACGGTGAGCTCGCGCCGCGGCTCGCGCAGCACCCGACGGAGGCCGGGGTCAAGCGAGAGTCGCTCGGCGGCAAGGTCGAACTGGCGCTGCGCGACGTGCCACGCGTTGATCGTCGCGGCGCCCTGCTCGGTGGTCATGAAGAGAGGTTCCTCCCGTCGCGCACCCCGTGTGGGGGAGCGCTCGGCTAATGGGCCGTCAGGGGGACGGCCGACACCCACGCGAGCCCCTCTGTGTCCGCCGGGGCCCGGCGCGTCATCACGAGCCGAGTATACGGGCGCCCTTCGGCCCCGACGTCAGAGCCGGTCGTCACGTCGCCCCGGGCCGGGCCGCCCGGCCTCCCCTGCCGCATCTACCGCCGGCGGAGCACCACGCCGCCGACGAACCCGGGCCCGATGTGGGGGCCGATCGTCGGGCCCATCATCTCGACGGTGATCCTCGAAGGGTCGACGCGGTCCCCGAACGCGACGAGCAGGTCCCGCCACATGCCGTCGGTGTCCGTCCCGGGGCCCGCGAGGATGGCGACCCGGTCGGCCGGCGCGGCGGTGAACAGCTCGATGACCCTCTGGCGCGCCCTGGCCATCGTGCGGGCACGCTCCAGCTGCTCGACGAGCCCGTCGCGGATCGTGATGATCGGCTTGACGGACAGGAGGGTGCCGACCGCCGCCCGAGCGCCGGAGATGCGCCCGCCCCTCTTCAGGTACTCGAGCGTGTCGACCGCGACGTAGATCTCGACGTCCGCCATCCGCCGGCCGAGTGCCGCGGCGATCTCGGCCGCGTTCGCACCAGCTGCGGCGAGCTCGGTCGCGACGAGGGCGAGGATGCCGACGCCCATCGACGCGCTCTCGGAGTCGACGACCTCGATCGTCCGGCCGGGGAGCATCTCGGCGGCGACGCGGGCGCTCTGGACCGTCGCGGAGATCCTCCCGCCGAGGTCCACGCAGACGATCTCGTCCGCGCCCTCGGCGAAGCGACGCTCGAACGCTTCCTTGAACGCCCCGGGGGGCGGCGCGGCGGTCCTCGGGAACGGCGCGTCCGGGGCGAGCATCCGGTCCCAGAAATCCTCGGCCGTGAGGTCGACGCCGGCCCGGAACTCCTGGTCGCCGAAGCTCACCGTGAGCGGGACGACGGTGATGTCCGCACGTGCGGCGTCGGTCGGCGTCAGGTCGGACGCCGAGTCGGTGACGATGGCGACGCGAGTCACGGTGTCCTCCTGCTGGCGTGGCGCCGGGCGGGTGCCCGGCTTCCGGGCTGTCAGGCCGGCGGCGCCTCGCCGACCGGGGGCGTGGCGGGGTCGTGCGTGATGCGGTGCTCGTATGCGCGGAGCCGCCACAACGGGAGCACCGCGATCGCGAGGAGGCCGAGCGTCGCGAGGAGGATGCCGTCGAGCCCGCGCCAGTCGGCCGCCACCCCGCCGAGGAGGCTGCCGGCGATCTGGCCGACCGCGAGGAAGACGGAGTAGAGGCCCATGATCGCCCCGCGGTCGTGCGGGAACGCCTCGGACATGTCGGCGAGCAGGCCGAGCGCGGCGGGCGTCGCACCCGCGAGGAGGAAGAGGCCGACCGCCGCCGCAGCCGCAGCGGGGACGAGGACGAGCAGCGAGGAGGCTGCCCCATGGTTGACGATCAGCCCCGCGGCGACGAGTGCGGCGCCGCCGGCGACCCCGAGGCCGATGATCGTCGTCCGGCGGTAGACCTTGAACCGGTTCCCCCACCAGATGAGGCCGGCGAAGAACACGACCCCCGCGAGGATGAAGGCGACGCTGACGAGGACGGGTGTCACGCGGCCCATGAGGAACTGGTCGGCGAACTGGGGCGGCGGCTCGCGGACCACCTGGAAGAGCGACTGGCCCGTCCATAGTCCGATGGCCGCGTTCAGCGCGATCCACGTCGGCGCGAGGAGCCAGACGTGCGAGGCCCGGAGGAGCGTGGCGTAGCGGCGGATGCTCCCCGGGCGGTGCTCCCGGTGATCGACATGGTCCGCACGGGCATCGACGACCCCGAACCGGTAGATCGCCCACGAGAGGACGTAGATGCCGGCGTTGAGGAAGAACGCGAGTGGTCCCACCAAGGTCCAGAGCGGGCCGGCGACGACGAGCCCCGCGCCGAGTCCCGCGAGCGTGGCGGCCTCGAACCGGGCGGATGCCTTCCCCCGCAGGCTGACGTCCCCGGCGGTGGCGATCGCGATGAAGCCGAGGATCGATGGGACGCTCGCCGCCGTCGAGGCGCCCTCGAGGAAGCGCGTCCCGCCGAGGAGCCAGAGGTTCGGCGTGAGCCCGGTGAGGATGACCGCGACGAACCCGAACGCGGGCCCGAGCTGCATGATCCGGTGGTAGCCCACGCGGTCCGAGAGGCTGCCGAACGCGGGCGAGAGGATGAGCTCGGCGGCGAAGAAGGTCGCCCCGAAGATCCCGAGGGCGATCGGGTCCACCGGCTGGCCGCCGTGCTGCGGCAGCTCCGCGAGGTAGTAGATGAGCATCGTGCCGGTCAGGCCGGTGCTGAACCGGAGCGTGAACGTGCCGACCATGACCGACCAGATGGAGCGCTCCACGGGCGAAGCGTAGTCGGCCCGGGGCCGGCCCGGGGCGGCGTTCGGACGCGCCCGGGCGAAGGGGGACGCAGCACGAACGCGGACGGCGCCGCGCACGGAGGCCGCCGGCGGGCTACGATCGGGCGATGGACGAGCCGCGCGATCCAGCCGACCTCACCGCCGCACTGCCCGACGGGCGGCCACTCGTGCCGGCCGCGGCCGCATGCGGCGCGAGCGGGGCGGTCGTCGCGCCGCATCACCTCGCGGCCGCGGCCGGACTCGGGATCCTGCGGGCCGGCGGGACGGCGGTCGACGCCGCGATCGCGACGAACGCCGTCCTCGGGGTCATCATGGGGAGCGCGTGCGGCCTCGGGGGCGACGCGTTCTGGCTCGTGTGGGAAGAGGCCTCGCAGGCGCTCGTCGCGCTCAACGGCTCCGGCCGGAGCGCCGCGGGGCACGTCGACGCCGTGCGGGCCGCCGGCCTGGACCGGATGCCCCTTCGCGGTCCCCTGACCATCACCGTCCCGGGCGCCGTCCGGAGCTGGGGCGACGCGCACGCCCGCTGGGGCCGCCTCTCGCTCGGCGAGATCCTCGCGCCCGCGATCGAGCTCGCCCTCGGCGGCTTCCCCGCGTCGCGGGGCTGGATCGCCTCCGTCGAGGATGGGGCACGCGCGTTCGGCGTGACACCGGGCGGCGGAGCGGAGGACGGAGGTCGCGGCGCCGATCGCGGCCGCGGGCGCGCCCAGCCCGGCGGCCTCGGCTGGGCATCCGCGTACCGCCCGGCCGACCGAGCCTGGCGTCCCGGGGAGCGCGTCCGGCTGGCCGCCCTCGCGGGATCGCTCGCGCGGATCGCGGACGCGGGGTGCGACGACTTCTACGAGGGAGATCTCGCCGGGCGGCAGGCGCGCGGCCTCGCGGCCGCCGGCTCGCCGATCACGGCCGCCGACCTCGCGGAGCACCGGTCGACGTGGGCAGCGCCGATCACCGCGCGCTACCGGGATGTCGTCGCAGCGACACACCCTCCCAACAGCTCCGGACTCGTCGCGCTCGAGATCCTCCGGATCCTCGACCGGCTGGAGCCCCCGGCGCGCGACGAGCTGCGATCCGGTCGCGGCGGCGGGGCCGCGTGGGCCCACGCCGGGATCGAGGCCGCGAAGCTCACGCTCGCCGACCGGGACGCCTTCCTCACCGACCCGGAGCGTGAGGAGGTGCCGGTGGAGCGCCTCCTCTCCGACGCCCACGTCGACCGGCTGGTCGGCCTCATCGACCCCGCGCATGCCCGCCCGCCGGGGCCGTCGACGCTGCCGCGCGGCGGGGGCACGGTCTACGTCGCCGCCGTCGACGGCGCGGGCAACGCCGTGAGCCTCATCGAGTCGAACTACAAGGGGTTCGGGTCGGGCGTCGTCGACCCTGCCACGGGGATCACCTACCAGAACCGGGGGAGCTACTTCAGCCTCGACGCGGGGCGCGCGAACCGCCTCGAGCCATCGAAGCGGACGCTCCACACGCTCATGCCGGGGATGCTGCTGCGCGACGGCAGGCCGTGGGTGGTCGTCGGGTCGATGGGCGGCGATGCCCAGCCGCAGATCCACGCGCAGGTCGTCTCCGCGCTCGTCGACGGCGGACTGCCCCCCGAGGCTGCCGTCGCGATGCCACGCTGGTTCGTCGATCCGGTCGCCCACTTCGAGCCGCCGACGATCGTGCGGATCGAGCCGCGCGTCGGGCGGGCGACCCTCGACGGCCTCGAGGCCCGCGGCCACCGGCTCGATGTCGTCGACCCGTTCTGGTCGGGAGTCGGCCACTGCCACGCGATCGAGCTCGTGGACGGCGGCCCTGCCGCGGGCGGGACCCTCGCCGCCGCGACGGATCCGCGGAGCGAAGGGCTCCCGGCCGCGTGGTGAGCCGCCGATGACCACGCCGGAGCGGTCGACCTGGGCACGGGCCGCCTTCGTCACCCGGGCCGGGAGCCTCACGAAGTCGGAGCTGCTCGCGCTCGGGACGGCGGTCGAGGCGCTCGTCGCCGAGGGCGGCGATGCCGAGCGCCTCACGAAGGGGTTCTTCTTCGCGTGGTACAAGGGCCCCAGCCTGTCGTCCGACGACAACGCCGCGCTCAACGACCTCTTCATCGATGTCGTCGTCGCCATCGCCCGGTCGATCACGGACGTGGACCCATGGGCCATGACCGCGGGGCGGCCGTCCGGGCAGCGGCCGGGCTTCGCGGCCGCCTTCCTCGAACTGTTCACTCGGAAGACCCGCGATGGCGAGGTGGAGAGTTTCGCGATCCGGCTGGTCGAGCGCGCGGTCGCGCCCGTGGACCCGCGCGTCGCCCTCGTCGCGGCCTGGAACGCCTCATGCGCCGTCGCCCTCCACGGTCGACTCGATCCGCCGGTGGAAGAGACGCTCGGCGCGGCGTGGCGGCGGGCGATCGGCGACCTCCCGGCCTGAGCGCGGGGCCGGCCGCGGGTCGCCCGCGAGACGGCGCGCAGCCACGACCCCGTGGGTCGCTCCAACGCCGTCGGGGTCACCGGGGCCGTCGGTATACTCGGTGCGCGCCGGCGCGGCGTCGTCCGTTCACCGCCCATCCCCGCCCGGAGGGACCAGTGTCGTCGAACGTCGGCCAGAACTACCCCTATTCCAGCGAGCTGGAGGCCGAGCGCGCGGTCGTCGTCGCCGCGGCATTCGCCGCGCACGAGGGGCTGGCAGACAAGGTCACGGCCGAAGCGACGCCGCTCGAGCCGGGCGACCGCTGGTGGACCTGGCGCTGTCGCCGCGCCGGTTGCGGCGGCGTCGTGCACGCGGCCGGCCATCCGCTCGAGCGGCGCGGCGTCTACGTGGTCTGCGACCGGTGCGGGGGGACGTCGCTCCGCTGAGCGAGCGGCCCGCGTCGGACGACTCGATGCCTTCGGAGCATCCCGGTCCCCGGTCCAGGACGATCCCCGGAGCGATCCGGGACCCGGACGCCGTCCGCGCCTCGCGGCGACGCCTCGTGACCGAGGCGGCCGGCACCGCCGTGGCGGCGACGGCGTTCGGCATCGTGTACGGCCTCGCCGCGAGGGCGGCGGGGTTCTCGATCGTCGAGGCGCTCGCGATGAGCATCATCGTGCTCGCGGGAGCCTCGCAGTTCGCGGCTGTCGGGTTCGTCGCCCAGGGTCTCCCGTGGATCGCGATCGTCCTCCTCACCTTCCTCCTCAACGCCCGCCACCTCCTCTACTCGGCCGCGCTCGCGCCGTGGCTCCAGGGGCGGAGCCGCGCGGAGCGGGCCGCGATGGCGCACGGGCTGACCGACGAGTCCTTCGCGGTCTCGCTCGCGCACTTCAAGCGGATCGGATGGGGCGACGCGCGCGGCTACTGGCTGGGGGCCGCGTTCATCGTCATCCCGTGGCCGATCGCGACGCTCGTCGGGTACCTCGGCGGCGAGGCGATCCCGTCCCCGCAGGCCCTCGGGCTCGACGTCGTCTTCGCGGCGACGATGGCCTGCCTCGCCGTCGCGGTCATCACGGGCAGGCGCGAGCTGGCGGCAGCGATCTCCGGAGCGGTCATCGCCGTGATCGCCGCGCTCGCGACCTCGACGGCCATCGGGATCGTCGCCGGCGGCGTCGTCGGCCCGCTCGTAGGGCTCCTCGTCCCGCATCGCCCGACCGACCCTTCGGACGCGGCCCCGCCGTCGCCCGAGGGCCACGACGAGGCGATCGGGGTGGCGCCGTGAGCCTCGACCTCGTCCTCCTCGCGCTCCTCATGGGCGCGGTGACGTACCCGTCGCGCGCGATCCCGCTCCTCGTGCCCGGCGTCGACCGACTCCCGAAGCCCGTCCTCGCATACCTGCGTCTCGTGGGACCGGCGGTCCTCGCAGCGCTCGCGGCCGCGAGCGCTGCGAGGACCGCCGGTCCCACGAGACGCAGGTATGCGAGGACGGGCTTCGGGAGTCGGTCGACGCCGGGCACGAGGAGCGGGATCGCGCGCGACGGGTACGTCACCGCGCCCATGAGGAGCGCGAGGAGGACGAGGTCGAGGCTCACGGCGCCACCCCGATCGCCTCGTCGTGGCCCTCGGGCGACGGCGGGGCCGCGTCCGAAGGGTCGGTCGGGCGATGCGGGACGAGGAGCCCTACGAGCGGGCCGACGACGCCGCCGGCGACGATCCCGATGGCCGTCGAGGTCGCGAGCGCGGCGATCACGGCGATGACCGCTCCGGAGATCGCTGCCGCCAGCTCGCGCCTGCCCGTGATGACCGCGACGGCGAGGCAGGCCATCGTCGCCGCGAAGACGACGTCGAGCCCGAGGGCCTGCGGGGACGGGATCGCCTCGCCGCCGAGGTACCCGACGAGCGTCGCGATCGGCCACGGGATGACGATGAACGCGGCCCCCAGCCAGTAGCCGCGCGCGTCGCCCCATCCGATCCGCTTGAAGTGCGCGAGCGAGACCGCGAAGGACTCGTCGGTCAGCCCGTGCGCCATCGCGGCCCGCTCCGCGCGGCTCCGCCCCTGGAGCCACGGCGCGAGCGCGGCCGAGTAGAGGAGGTGGCGGGCGTTGAGGAGGAAGGTGAGGAGGACGATCGCGATCCACGGGAGACCCTGGGCGACGAACCCGACAGCCGCGAACTGCGAGGCTCCCGCGAGCACGATGATGCTCATCGCGAGCGCCTCGACGATCGAGAACCCCGCCGCCCTCGCGGCGAGGCCGTACACGATGCCGAACGCCGTCGCCGCCACGGCGGTGCCGGCCGCCTCGGTCACGAGGCGTCGCCGCGAGGCGCGGACGGCGTCCGGGTCCCGGATCGCTCCGGGGATCGTCCTGGACCGGGGACCGGGATGCTCCGAAGGCATCGAGTCGTCCGACGCGGGCCGCTCGCTCAGCGGAGCGACGTCCCCCCGCACCGGTCGCAGACCACGTAGACGCCGCGCCGCTCGAGCGGATGGCCGGCCGCGTGCACGACGCCGCCGCAACCGGCGCGGCGACAGCGCCAGGTCCACCAGCGGTCGCCCGGCTCGAGCGGCGTCGCTTCGGCCGTGACCTTGTCTGCCAGCCCCTCGTGCGCGGCGAATGCCGCGGCGACGACGACCGCGCGCTCGGCCTCCAGCTCGCTGGAATAGGGGTAGTTCTGGCCGACGTTCGACGACACTGGTCCCTCCGGGCGGGGATGGGCGGTGAACGGACGACGCCGCGCCGGCGCGCACCGAGTATACCGACGGCCCCGGTGACCCCGACGGCGTTGGAGCGACCCACGGGGTCGTGGCTGCGCGCCGTCTCGCGGGCGACCCGCGGCCGGCCCCGCGCTCAGGCCGGGAGGTCGCCGATCGCCCGCCGCCACGCCGCGCCGAGCGTCTCTTCCACCGGCGGATCGAGTCGACCGTGGAGGGCGACGGCGCATGAGGCGTTCCAGGCCGCGACGAGGGCGACGCGCGGGTCCACGGGCGCGACCGCGCGCTCGACCAGCCGGATCGCGAAACTCTCCACCTCGCCATCGCGGGTCTTCCGAGTGAACAGTTCGAGGAAGGCGGCCGCGAAGCCCGGCCGCTGCCCGGACGGCCGCCCCGCGGTCATGGCCCATGGGTCCACGTCCGTGATCGACCGGGCGATGGCGACGACGACATCGATGAAGAGGTCGTTGAGCGCGGCGTTGTCGTCGGACGACAGGCTGGGGCCCTTGTACCACGCGAAGAAGAACCCCTTCGTGAGGCGCTCGGCATCGCCGCCCTCGGCGACGAGCGCCTCGACCGCCGTCCCGAGCGCGAGCAGCTCCGACTTCGTGAGGCTCCCGGCCCGGGTGACGAAGGCGGCCCGTGCCCAGGTCGACCGCTCCGGCGTGGTCATCGGCGGCTCACCACGCGGCCGGGAGCCCTTCGCTCCGCGGATCCGTCGCGGCGGCGAGGGTCCCGCCCGCGGCAGGGCCGCCGTCCACGAGCTCGATCGCGTGGCAGTGGCCGACTCCCGACCAGAACGGGTCGACGACATCGAGCCGGTGGCCGCGGGCCTCGAGGCCGTCGAGGGTCGCCCGCCCGACGCGCGGCTCGATCCGCACGATCGTCGGCGGCTCGAAGTGGGCGACCGGATCGACGAACCAGCGTGGCATCGCGACGGCAGCCTCGGGGGGCAGTCCGCCGTCGACGAGCGCGGAGACGACCTGCGCGTGGATCTGCGGCTGGGCATCGCCGCCCATCGACCCGACGACCACCCACGGCCTGCCGTCGCGCAGCAGCATCCCCGGCATGAGCGTGTGGAGCGTCCGCTTCGATGGCTCGAGGCGGTTCGCGCGCCCCGCGTCGAGGCTGAAGTAGCTCCCCCGGTTCTGGTAGGTGATCCCCGTGGCAGGGTCGACGACGCCCGACCCGAACCCCTTGTAGTTCGACTCGATGAGGCTCACGGCGTTGCCCGCGCCGTCGACGGCGCGGGCAACGCCGTGAGCCTCATCGAGTCGAACTACAAGGGGTTCGGGTCGGGCGTCGTCGACCCTGCCACGGGGATCACCTACCAGAACCGGGGGAGCTACTTCAGCCTCGACGCGGGGCGCGCGAACCGCCTCGAGCCATCGAAGCGGACGCTCCACACGCTCATGCCGGGGATGCTGCTGCGCGACGGCAGGCCGTGGGTGGTCGTCGGGTCGATGGGCGGCGATGCCCAGCCGCAGATCCACGCGCAGGTCGTCTCCGCGCTCGTCGACGGCGGACTGCCCCCCGAGGCTGCCGTCGCGATGCCACGCTGGTTCGTCGATCCGGTCGCCCACTTCGAGCCGCCGACGATCGTGCGGATCGAGCCGCGCGTCGGGCGGGCGACCCTCGACGGCCTCGAGGCCCGCGGCCACCGGCTCGATGTCGTCGACCCGTTCTGGTCGGGAGTCGGCCACTGCCACGCGATCGAGCTCGTGGACGGCGGCCCTGCCGCGGGCGGGACCCTCGCCGCCGCGACGGATCCGCGGAGCGAAGGGCTCCCGGCCGCGTGGTGAGCCGCCGATGACCACGCCGGAGCGGTCGACCTGGGCACGGGCCGCCTTCGTCACCCGGGCCGGGAGCCTCACGAAGTCGGAGCTGCTCGCGCTCGGGACGGCGGTCGAGGCGCTCGTCGCCGAGGGCGGCGATGCCGAGCGCCTCACGAAGGGGTTCTTCTTCGCGTGGTACAAGGGCCCCAGCCTGTCGTCCGACGACAACGCCGCGCTCAACGACCTCTTCATCGATGTCGTCGTCGCCATCGCCCGGTCGATCACGGACGTGGACCCATGGGCCATGACCGCGGGGCGGCCGTCCGGGCAGCGGCCGGGCTTCGCGGCCGCCTTCCTCGAACTGTTCACTCGGAAGACCCGCGATGGCGAGGTGGAGAGTTTCGCGATCCGGCTGGTCGAGCGCGCGGTCGCGCCCGTGGACCCGCGCGTCGCCCTCGTCGCGGCCTGGAACGCCTCATGCGCCGTCGCCCTCCACGGTCGACTCGATCCGCCGGTGGAAGAGACGCTCGGCGCGGCGTGGCGGCGGGCGATCGGCGACCTCCCGGCCTGAGCGCGGGGCCGGCCGCGGGTCGCCCGCGAGACGGCGCGCAGCCACGACCCCGTGGGTCGCTCCAACGCCGTCGGGGTCACCGGGGCCGTCGGTATACTCGGTGCGCGCCGGCGCGGCGTCGTCCGTTCACCGCCCATCCCCGCCCGGAGGGACCAGTGTCGTCGAACGTCGGCCAGAACTACCCCTATTCCAGCGAGCTGGAGGCCGAGCGCGCGGTCGTCGTCGCCGCGGCATTCGCCGCGCACGAGGGGCTGGCAGACAAGGTCACGGCCGAAGCGACGCCGCTCGAGCCGGGCGACCGCTGGTGGACCTGGCGCTGTCGCCGCGCCGGTTGCGGCGGCGTCGTGCACGCGGCCGGCCATCCGCTCGAGCGGCGCGGCGTCTACGTGGTCTGCGACCGGTGCGGGGGGACGTCGCTCCGCTGAGCGAGCGGCCCGCGTCGGACGACTCGATGCCTTCGGAGCATCCCGGTCCCCGGTCCAGGACGATCCCCGGAGCGATCCGGGACCCGGACGCCGTCCGCGCCTCGCGGCGACGCCTCGTGACCGAGGCGGCCGGCACCGCCGTGGCGGCGACGGCGTTCGGCATCGTGTACGGCCTCGCCGCGAGGGCGGCGGGGTTCTCGATCGTCGAGGCGCTCGCGATGAGCATCATCGTGCTCGCGGGAGCCTCGCAGTTCGCGGCTGTCGGGTTCGTCGCCCAGGGTCTCCCGTGGATCGCGATCGTCCTCCTCACCTTCCTCCTCAACGCCCGCCACCTCCTCTACTCGGCCGCGCTCGCGCCGTGGCTCCAGGGGCGGAGCCGCGCGGAGCGGGCCGCGATGGCGCACGGGCTGACCGACGAGTCCTTCGCGGTCTCGCTCGCGCACTTCAAGCGGATCGGATGGGGCGACGCGCGCGGCTACTGGCTGGGGGCCGCGTTCATCGTCATCCCGTGGCCGATCGCGACGCTCGTCGGGTACCTCGGCGGCGAGGCGATCCCGTCCCCGCAGGCCCTCGGGCTCGACGTCGTCTTCGCGGCGACGATGGCCTGCCTCGCCGTCGCGGTCATCACGGGCAGGCGCGAGCTGGCGGCAGCGATCTCCGGAGCGGTCATCGCCGTGATCGCCGCGCTCGCGACCTCGACGGCCATCGGGATCGTCGCCGGCGGCGTCGTCGGCCCGCTCGTAGGGCTCCTCGTCCCGCATCGCCCGACCGACCCTTCGGACGCGGCCCCGCCGTCGCCCGAGGGCCACGACGAGGCGATCGGGGTGGCGCCGTGAGCCTCGACCTCGTCCTCCTCGCGCTCCTCATGGGCGCGGTGACGTACCCGTCGCGCGCGATCCCGCTCCTCGTGCCCGGCGTCGACCGACTCCCGAAGCCCGTCCTCGCATACCTGCGTCTCGTGGGACCGGCGGTCCTCGCAGCGCTCGCGGCCGCGAGCGCTGCGAGGACCGCCGGTCCCACGAGACGCAGGTATGCGAGGACGGGCTTCGGGAGTCGGTCGACGCCGGGCACGAGGAGCGGGATCGCGCGCGACGGGTACGTCACCGCGCCCATGAGGAGCGCGAGGAGGACGAGGTCGAGGCTCACGGCGCCACCCCGATCGCCTCGTCGTGGCCCTCGGGCGACGGCGGGGCCGCGTCCGAAGGGTCGGTCGGGCGATGCGGGACGAGGAGCCCTACGAGCGGGCCGACGACGCCGCCGGCGACGATCCCGATGGCCGTCGAGGTCGCGAGCGCGGCGATCACGGCGATGACCGCTCCGGAGATCGCTGCCGCCAGCTCGCGCCTGCCCGTGATGACCGCGACGGCGAGGCAGGCCATCGTCGCCGCGAAGACGACGTCGAGCCCGAGGGCCTGCGGGGACGGGATCGCCTCGCCGCCGAGGTACCCGACGAGCGTCGCGATCGGCCACGGGATGACGATGAACGCGGCCCCCAGCCAGTAGCCGCGCGCGTCGCCCCATCCGATCCGCTTGAAGTGCGCGAGCGAGACCGCGAAGGACTCGTCGGTCAGCCCGTGCGCCATCGCGGCCCGCTCCGCGCGGCTCCGCCCCTGGAGCCACGGCGCGAGCGCGGCCGAGTAGAGGAGGTGGCGGGCGTTGAGGAGGAAGGTGAGGAGGACGATCGCGATCCACGGGAGACCCTGGGCGACGAACCCGACAGCCGCGAACTGCGAGGCTCCCGCGAGCACGATGATGCTCATCGCGAGCGCCTCGACGATCGAGAACCCCGCCGCCCTCGCGGCGAGGCCGTACACGATGCCGAACGCCGTCGCCGCCACGGCGGTGCCGGCCGCCTCGGTCACGAGGCGTCGCCGCGAGGCGCGGACGGCGTCCGGGTCCCGGATCGCTCCGGGGATCGTCCTGGACCGGGGACCGGGATGCTCCGAAGGCATCGAGTCGTCCGACGCGGGCCGCTCGCTCAGCGGAGCGACGTCCCCCCGCACCGGTCGCAGACCACGTAGACGCCGCGCCGCTCGAGCGGATGGCCGGCCGCGTGCACGACGCCGCCGCAACCGGCGCGGCGACAGCGCCAGGTCCACCAGCGGTCGCCCGGCTCGAGCGGCGTCGCTTCGGCCGTGACCTTGTCTGCCAGCCCCTCGTGCGCGGCGAATGCCGCGGCGACGACGACCGCGCGCTCGGCCTCCAGCTCGCTGGAATAGGGGTAGTTCTGGCCGACGTTCGACGACACTGGTCCCTCCGGGCGGGGATGGGCGGTGAACGGACGACGCCGCGCCGGCGCGCACCGAGTATACCGACGGCCCCGGTGACCCCGACGGCGTTGGAGCGACCCACGGGGTCGTGGCTGCGCGCCGTCTCGCGGGCGACCCGCGGCCGGCCCCGCGCTCAGGCCGGGAGGTCGCCGATCGCCCGCCGCCACGCCGCGCCGAGCGTCTCTTCCACCGGCGGATCGAGTCGACCGTGGAGGGCGACGGCGCATGAGGCGTTCCAGGCCGCGACGAGGGCGACGCGCGGGTCCACGGGCGCGACCGCGCGCTCGACCAGCCGGATCGCGAAACTCTCCACCTCGCCATCGCGGGTCTTCCGAGTGAACAGTTCGAGGAAGGCGGCCGCGAAGCCCGGCCGCTGCCCGGACGGCCGCCCCGCGGTCATGGCCCATGGGTCCACGTCCGTGATCGACCGGGCGATGGCGACGACGACATCGATGAAGAGGTCGTTGAGCGCGGCGTTGTCGTCGGACGACAGGCTGGGGCCCTTGTACCACGCGAAGAAGAACCCCTTCGTGAGGCGCTCGGCATCGCCGCCCTCGGCGACGAGCGCCTCGACCGCCGTCCCGAGCGCGAGCAGCTCCGACTTCGTGAGGCTCCCGGCCCGGGTGACGAAGGCGGCCCGTGCCCAGGTCGACCGCTCCGGCGTGGTCATCGGCGGCTCACCACGCGGCCGGGAGCCCTTCGCTCCGCGGATCCGTCGCGGCGGCGAGGGTCCCGCCCGCGGCAGGGCCGCCGTCCACGAGCTCGATCGCGTGGCAGTGGCCGACTCCCGACCAGAACGGGTCGACGACATCGAGCCGGTGGCCGCGGGCCTCGAGGCCGTCGAGGGTCGCCCGCCCGACGCGCGGCTCGATCCGCACGATCGTCGGCGGCTCGAAGTGGGCGACCGGATCGACGAACCAGCGTGGCATCGCGACGGCAGCCTCGGGGGGCAGTCCGCCGTCGACGAGCGCGGAGACGACCTGCGCGTGGATCTGCGGCTGGGCATCGCCGCCCATCGACCCGACGACCACCCACGGCCTGCCGTCGCGCAGCAGCATCCCCGGCATGAGCGTGTGGAGCGTCCGCTTCGATGGCTCGAGGCGGTTCGCGCGCCCCGCGTCGAGGCTGAAGTAGCTCCCCCGGTTCTGGTAGGTGATCCCCGTGGCAGGGTCGACGACGCCCGACCCGAACCCCTTGTAGTTCGACTCGATGAGGCTCACGGCGTTGCCCGCGCCGTCGACGGCGGCGACGTAGACCGTGCCCCCGCCGCGCGGCAGCGTCGACGGCCCCGGCGGGCGGGCATGCGCGGGGTCGATGAGGCCGACCAGCCGGTCGACGTGGGCGTCGGAGAGGAGGCGCTCCACCGGCACCTCCTCACGCTCCGGGTCGGTGAGGAAGGCGTCCCGGTCGGCGAGCGTGAGCTTCGCGGCCTCGATCCCGGCGTGGGCCCACGCGGCCCCGCCGCCGCGACCGGATCGCAGCTCGTCGCGCGCCGGGGGCTCCAGCCGGTCGAGGATCCGGAGGATCTCGAGCGCGACGAGTCCGGAGCTGTTGGGAGGGTGTGTCGCTGCGACGACATCCCGGTAGCGCGCGGTGATCGGCGCTGCCCACGTCGACCGGTGCTCCGCGAGGTCGGCGGCCGTGATCGGCGAGCCGGCGGCCGCGAGGCCGCGCGCCTGCCGCCCGGCGAGATCTCCCTCGTAGAAGTCGTCGCACCCCGCGTCCGCGATCCGCGCGAGCGATCCCGCGAGGGCGGCCAGCCGGACGCGCTCCCCGGGACGCCAGGCTCGGTCGGCCGGGCGGTACGCGGATGCCCAGCCGAGGCCGCCGGGCTGGGCGCGCCCGCGGCCGCGATCGGCGCCGCGACCTCCGTCCTCCGCTCCGCCGCCCGGTGTCACGCCGAACGCGCGTGCCCCATCCTCGACGGAGGCGATCCAGCCCCGCGACGCGGGGAAGCCGCCGAGGGCGAGCTCGATCGCGGGCGCGAGGATCTCGCCGAGCGAGAGGCGGCCCCAGCGGGCGTGCGCGTCGCCCCAGCTCCGGACGGCGCCCGGGACGGTGATGGTCAGGGGACCGCGAAGGGGCATCCGGTCCAGGCCGGCGGCCCGCACGGCGTCGACGTGCCCCGCGGCGCTCCGGCCGGAGCCGTTGAGCGCGACGAGCGCCTGCGAGGCCTCTTCCCACACGAGCCAGAACGCGTCGCCCCCGAGGCCGCACGCGCTCCCCATGATGACCCCGAGGACGGCGTTCGTCGCGATCGCGGCGTCGACCGCCGTCCCGCCGGCCCGCAGGATCCCGAGTCCGGCCGCGGCCGCGAGGTGATGCGGCGCGACGACCGCCCCGCTCGCGCCGCATGCGGCCGCGGCCGGCACGAGTGGCCGCCCGTCGGGCAGTGCGGCGGTGAGGTCGGCTGGATCGCGCGGCTCGTCCATCGCCCGATCGTAGCCCGCCGGCGGCCTCCGTGCGCGGCGCCGTCCGCGTTCGTGCTGCGTCCCCCTTCGCCCGGGCGCGTCCGAACGCCGCCCCGGGCCGGCCCCGGGCCGACTACGCTTCGCCCGTGGAGCGCTCCATCTGGTCGGTCATGGTCGGCACGTTCACGCTCCGGTTCAGCACCGGCCTGACCGGCACGATGCTCATCTACTACCTCGCGGAGCTGCCGCAGCACGGCGGCCAGCCGGTGGACCCGATCGCCCTCGGGATCTTCGGGGCGACCTTCTTCGCCGCCGAGCTCATCCTCTCGCCCGCGTTCGGCAGCCTCTCGGACCGCGTGGGCTACCACCGGATCATGCAGCTCGGGCCCGCGTTCGGGTTCGTCGCGGTCATCCTCACCGGGCTCACGCCGAACCTCTGGCTCCTCGGCGGGACGCGCTTCCTCGAGGGCGCCTCGACGGCGGCGAGCGTCCCATCGATCCTCGGCTTCATCGCGATCGCCACCGCCGGGGACGTCAGCCTGCGGGGGAAGGCATCCGCCCGGTTCGAGGCCGCCACGCTCGCGGGACTCGGCGCGGGGCTCGTCGTCGCCGGCCCGCTCTGGACCTTGGTGGGACCACTCGCGTTCTTCCTCAACGCCGGCATCTACGTCCTCTCGTGGGCGATCTACCGGTTCGGGGTCGTCGATGCCCGTGCGGACCATGTCGATCACCGGGAGCACCGCCCGGGGAGCATCCGCCGCTACGCCACGCTCCTCCGGGCCTCGCACGTCTGGCTCCTCGCGCCGACGTGGATCGCGCTGAACGCGGCCATCGGACTATGGACGGGCCAGTCGCTCTTCCAGGTGGTCCGCGAGCCGCCGCCCCAGTTCGCCGACCAGTTCCTCATGGGCCGCGTGACACCCGTCCTCGTCAGCGTCGCCTTCATCCTCGCGGGGGTCGTGTTCTTCGCCGGCCTCATCTGGTGGGGGAACCGGTTCAAGGTCTACCGCCGGACGACGATCATCGGCCTCGGGGTCGCCGGCGGCGCCGCACTCGTCGCCGCGGGGCTGATCGTCAACCATGGGGCAGCCTCCTCGCTGCTCGTCCTCGTCCCCGCTGCGGCTGCGGCGGCGGTCGGCCTCTTCCTCCTCGCGGGTGCGACGCCCGCCGCGCTCGGCCTGCTCGCCGACATGTCCGAGGCGTTCCCGCACGACCGCGGGGCGATCATGGGCCTCTACTCCGTCTTCCTCGCGGTCGGCCAGATCGCCGGCAGCCTCCTCGGCGGGGTGGCGGCCGACTGGCGCGGGCTCGACGGCATCCTCCTCGCGACGCTCGGCCTCCTCGCGATCGCGGTGCTCCCGTTGTGGCGGCTCCGCGCATACGAGCACCGCATCACGCACGACCCCGCCACGCCCCCGGTCGGCGAGGCGCCGCCGGCCTGACAGCCCGGAAGCCGGGCACCCGCCCGGCGCCACGCCAGCAGGAGGACACCGTGACTCGCGTCGCCATCGTCACCGACTCGGCGTCCGACCTGACGCCGACCGACGCCGCACGTGCGGACATCACCGTCGTCCCGCTCACGGTGAGCTTCGGCGACCAGGAGTTCCGGGCCGGCGTCGACCTCACGGCCGAGGATTTCTGGGACCGGATGCTCGCCCCGGACGCGCCGTTCCCGAGGACCGCCGCGCCGCCCCCCGGGGCGTTCAAGGAAGCGTTCGAGCGTCGCTTCGCCGAGGGCGCGGACGAGATCGTCTGCGTGGACCTCGGCGGGAGGATCTCCGCGACGGTCCAGAGCGCCCGCGTCGCCGCCGAGATGCTCCCCGGCCGGACGATCGAGGTCGTCGACTCCGAGAGCGCGTCGATGGGCGTCGGCATCCTCGCCCTCGTCGCGACCGAGCTCGCCGCAGCTGGTGCGAACGCGGCCGAGATCGCCGCGGCACTCGGCCGGCGGATGGCGGACGTCGAGATCTACGTCGCGGTCGACACGCTCGAGTACCTGAAGAGGGGCGGGCGCATCTCCGGCGCTCGGGCGGCGGTCGGCACCCTCCTGTCCGTCAAGCCGATCATCACGATCCGCGACGGGCTCGTCGAGCAGCTGGAGCGTGCCCGCACGATGGCCAGGGCGCGCCAGAGGGTCATCGAGCTGTTCACCGCCGCGCCGGCCGACCGGGTCGCCATCCTCGCGGGCCCCGGGACGGACACCGACGGCATGTGGCGGGACCTGCTCGTCGCGTTCGGGGACCGCGTCGACCCTTCGAGGATCACCGTCGAGATGATGGGCCCGACGATCGGCCCCCACATCGGGCCCGGGTTCGTCGGCGGCGTGGTGCTCCGCCGGCGGTAGATGCGGCAGGGGAGGCCGGGCGGCCCGGCCCGGGGCGACGTGACGACCGGCTCTGACGTCGGGGCCGAAGGGCGCCCGTATACTCGGCTCGTGATGACGCGCCGGGCCCCGGCGGACACAGAGGGGCTCGCGTGGGTGTCGGCCGTCCCCCTGACGGCCCATTAGCCGAGCGCTCCCCCACACGGGGTGCGCGACGGGAGGAACCTCTCTTCATGACCACCGAGCAGGGCGCCGCGACGATCAACGCGTGGCACGTCGCGCAGCGCCAGTTCGACCTTGCCGCCGAGCGACTCTCGCTTGACCCCGGCCTCCGTCGGGTGCTGCGCGAGCCGCGGCGCGAGCTCACCGTCCACTTCCCGGTCCACATGGACGACGGGACCGTCCAGGTCTTCACCGGCTATCGCGTGCAGCACAACCTGGGACGCGGTCCGGCCAAGGGCGGGATCCGGTACCACCAGGACGTCTCCCTCGACGAGGTCAAGGCCCTCGCGATGTGGATGACCTGGAAATGCGCGGTCGTCGGCATCCCGTACGGCGGCGGCAAGGGCGGCGTGATCGTCGACCCGAAGAAGCTGTCTCTCAAGGAGGTCGAGGCCCTCACCCGCCGGTACACGACTGAGATCAGCATCCTCATCGGGCCGGAGCGCGACATCCCCGCGCCGGACGTGAACACGACCCCCCAGATGATGGCGTGGATCATGGACACGTACTCCATGCATGCCGGCTACACCGTCCCGGCCGTCGTCACGGGCAAGCCGATCAGCCTCGGTGGGTCGGAGGGTCGCAACGAGGCGACCGCTCGCGGCTGCGTCTTCACGATCATCGACGCCGCAGCCCTGCTGGGCATGGACCTCCGTCGGTGCACGGTGGCGGTCCAGGGCTTCGGCAACGCCGGCGCCATCGCGGCGCGCCTCATCCGTGACGAGGGCGCCACCGTCGTCGCCGTGAGCGACTCCACCGGCGGCATCCACGACCCGGCCGGCCTCGACGTCGACAGGGTCATCGCGTGGAAGAAGGAGCACGGCACGGTCGTCGGCTTCCCGCGCGCCCGCGAGATCAGCAACGCCGAGCTGCTCGAGGTCGAGTGCGACATCCTCATCCCGGCCGCGCTCGAGAACCAGATCACCGCGCGGAACGCGGGGAACGTCAAGGCGAAGATCGTCGCTGAGGCCGCGAACGGCCCCACGACGCCGGAGGCCGACGACATCCTCTACGAGCGTGGAGTCTTCCTCATCCCGGACATCCTCGCCAACGCCGGCGGCGTCACCGTCAGCTACTTCGAGTGGGTCCAGGACCTCAACCGCGATCACTGGAGCGAGGCCGTCGTCAACGCCAAGCTCAGGGAGATCATGGACCGAGCGTTCAACGAGACCGCCGCGATGGCGGAGCGCGAGAAGGTGAACATGCGGACGGCCGCGTACCTGCTCGCCGTTCAGCGCGTCGCCGACGCCACCGCGTTGCGCGGGCTCTACCCCTAGA
The DNA here is from genome assembly GCA_037147135.1 of Chloroflexota bacterium. Taxonomy (GTDB): domain Bacteria; phylum Chloroflexota; class Limnocylindria; order Limnocylindrales; family CSP1-4; genus CAIYQJ01. Next base: position 6,000 of record JBAWVU010000004.1, on the reverse strand, counting down.
CCGGCCTACTCGTCGCTGCCCATGACGGCGGCCGGACCCCTCGGGGCCCGGCCGCCGTCCCGTCTCCGGCGCGGAGGGTGGCGATCCGTGCCCCACTCGCCGCCCGGGCCACGCTACCGGCGCGGACAGCCGGGCGAGCGGCCGACCGGCGCCCCCACGGCACGCCGACTAGACTCCGCGTGGTGTCCACCGAACCCTCTCCGATCCTCACGCGGCGCAGGTTCGTCCGCGGAGCAGCTCTGGCCGGGCTCGCTGTCTTCGCCGCGGCCTGCGGGTCGACGCCCGTGCCGACCGGCCCTGCCGGGACCGTGCGGGCATCGACGAGACCCTCGCCCGGTGGTCCCACGCCCGGGCGCCCCTCGCCCACGTCGGCGGCCGCGAGCGCCACTCCCGGCCCGAGCCCGAGCCCGAGCCCGAGCCCGACGCCGGAGGCCGTGGCCACGCCCGGCCCGACGCCCAGCCGTCCCCGACGGACCATCGCCGCCGAGAACCGCAGCCCCGGCACGGACGCGTGGAACCTCGCCACGGGCCAGCGCCTCGGATGCGAGGGGTTCGCCGGGACGGCCTCGACCGAGCCAGGGGAGCGGCTCGCCCTCCACCTCGGCGGCGTCGACGGCGCGGTCGCCGTCGACGTGGAGTGGTACCGGCTCGGCTGGTACGCCGGTGCCGGCGGCAGGCTCCTGCACCGCGACCGGGGCGTGAAGGTCGCGCGGGGCGCGCCGGCGGCCCGCGACGCCGTGCTCGGCCGCGCCGAGGCTCCGTGGGCACCGGCCCTGACCCTCGGCGTCCCCGACGGCTGGACGAGCGGCATGTACGTCGCCGTCCTCCGGCCGGAGTGGGGCGGCCCCGCCTACGTCCCATTCGCCGTCCGGGCCCCGCTCGCGGCCCAGGCCCCCATCCTCTTCGTCGCGGCGATGACGACGTGGCAGGCGTACGACGGCTGGGGCGGGAAGAGCCTGTACGGGTACAACTCTGGCGGCGATCCGAGCGTCGTCGGCGTACGCGCCGCCCAGGTGAGCTTCGACCGGCCGTACCTCTGGGACCGGGGCGCCGGCCTCTTCCGCCGCTGGGAGATCCAGTTCATCCGCTGGCTCGAGCGCCGAGGGTACGACGCCGACTACGCCGCCGACGTCGACCTCGCGCTCCGCCCGGAGATCCTCGCCGGTCGCCGCCTCGTCATCTTCGCCGGCCATCACGAGTACTGGTCGCGGGCGATGCGCGATGCCGTGCAGCGCGCCGTGGACGCGGGGACCAATGTGGCGTTCATCTCGGCGAACGAGGTCTACTGGTCGATCAGGCTGGAAGACTCGCCGCTGGGTCCGGGTCGGCGCATCACGTGCTACAAGAACCTCTCGCGGGACCCGGTGCCGAAGCGCGATCCTCGATCGGCGACGGTCCGCTGGCGGGAGCGCCCGCTCCTCGAGCCCGAGGCGGGGCTCGTCGGCCAGATGTACGGCCACGTCGTGGCGCGCCCGGCCGACTGGGTGGTGGCCAACGCCCGTCACTGGCTCTACCGCGGGACCGGCGTCCGCGACGGCGACCGGTTCGTCAACCTCGTGGGCCAGGAGTACGACACGTTCTTCCCCGCCCTCGCGCCCGCGGGGACGGAGGTGCTCGCGCGGAGCCCGGTGGAGGCGGTCGGCGCGCCTCCCGGCGAGGTGGGCGACCTCGCCAGCCCACCGCTGCAGACGGCGACCATGTACACGGCTGCCTCGGGCGCGACGGTCTTCGCCGCCGGGACGTTCCAGTGGTCGTGGGCGATCGACGACTACGGCGACCGCGCGTACCACGGCTTCGCCACGCCGCTCGATGCCCGGGTCGAACGGATGACGCGCAACCTCGTGGAGCGCCTCGGTCGAGAGTGACCCCGGTGTACCATCGCCGTCATGCTCGACCACGAAGAGAAGTTCCTGTTCAAGGAGGAGATCCTCCACCTGGGCAATGCCCTCGCGGACGGCGCCGTGCTCGACAACGTCGAGGACCTGCTCACCGACGTCATCACGAGCCCGCGGTTCGACTCCGAGGTCTTCACGCTCGAACGGTCGCTCCAGGTGATGCTCGGCGCGCGGGCCGGCACGACGCTCGTCGGCCTGGTCACGGTCGCCCCGGAGGTCTTCGACGAGGTGGCGGAGGTCAGGATCGCGCCGGAGGTGCACGAGCGCCTCGTCGCGTGGCGGGCCCGTTTCGGCCTCGCGATCGACAACGCGCTCAACTTCCTCAACAACCCGGATGGCATCCAGGGCCACACGTTCGCGACACAGGTGGCGCACATCGAGGACCGCCGCGTCCTCCAGGGACGCCTCACGCTCGTCCGCTACAACAACGAGCCCCAGTTCTTCGTCGCCGACGCCAGCGTCTTCATCGCGCTCGTCGCCGACATCCTCGACCGCCTCGGCCCGTACATGGAGCCGGACGCCGTCGAGCCCGAGACGATGGCCCGGCTCCACGAATCCGTCCAGCTCATCGAGCGCAAGACCGCGCGCCGCGACTGACGCGTCGACGCGACCCGCACCGTCCGACCCCGACCGCGCCAGTGAGACAGATCTACCTCGCCGCCACGGGCCAGAACCGCGGCAAGACCACGCTGAGCCTGGGGCTCCTCGCCGCGCTCATGGACCGGGGGCTCTCCACCGGGTTCATCAAGCCGGTGGGGCAGCGGTACGCGCTCCTCGACGGGATCCCGGCGGACGAGGATGCGATCCTCATGAAGAGCGTCTTCAGCCTCACGGATCCACCCGATGCGATCAGCCCGGTCCACATCCCGCGGGGCTTCACGAAGTCCTTCATCAACGGCGAAGTGGTCGAGGATCTCGGCGCGAAGATCCGGCGTGCCCACGCGGTGGTCTCGCGGGACCGGGAGGTCCTCCTCGTCGAAGGGACAGGGCACGCCGGGGTCGGCTCCGTCATCGGCCTCTCCAACGCCGATGTCGCCGGCATGCTCGGCGCCCGGGCCCTCATCGTGAGCGAGGCGGGCCTCGGCCGGCCCGTCGACGAGATCGTCCTCAACCGCGCCCTCTTCGCGAGGCACGGTGTCGACGTCGTCGGGGCCATCGTGAACAAGGTGGACGATGCGGCACACCCGACGCTCCCCGGGGTCCTGGAGCGCGGCCTCGCCCTGCACGGCATCGAGCTCCTCGGCGTCCTCCCGTATCGGCCCGTGCTCTCGCACCCGACGCTCGCCGTCCTCCTCGAGCGGATGCCCGGGGAGATCATCCACCCGGGTCCCGACCTCGACCGCCCGATCGTGCAGGTCTCGATCGCGGCGATGCGCGCGGAACACGCGATGCAGCGCGCCCGGGAGGGCGGGCTCATCATCGTCCCCGGCGATCGCGAGGACGTCATCGGGGCGGCGGCCGCGACGGTCGCGGCGGCACGCGCGCACGCGGTGGAGCGCGGCCTCAGCCCCCGCCGCGCCGGGATCGCCGGGATCGTCCTCACCGGCGGCTACCGCCCGAACTTCTACCTCATCGACGAGGTCCGCCGGTCCGACCTCTTCTGCTACCTCGTCGAGGACGAGACCTACGCAGCGGCGTCGAAGATCCACGACCTGCTCGTCAAGACGCACGCGGCCGACACGGAGAAGATCGAGACGATCAAGGCGATCGTCGCGGAGCACCTCGACGTCGACCGGATCCTCGAGCGGTTCGCCGCCCCGTCGCGTCCCTGACCGCCGACGACCGGGCTGCGGGCAGCGGACGCGCGGCCGCGGGCGGTGGATCATCGGGCCGCGGGCAGCGTCTCATTGTCGATGAGGCGGACCTCCCCGAACCACGCCGCGAGCGAGCAGAGGACGGCGCCCGCTGCGCGGCCCTCGACCTCGCGGAGATCGCCGACGTCGGCGATGCTCACGTAGTCGACCCGGGCCCGCGGCTCGCCGGCGAGCAGCCTGCCCATCGTCTCGCGGAGCGCCGCGCCGTCCCGCTCGCCGGCGAGCCACCGCTCGCGCGCGGCGAGGAGCGCGCGCCGCAGGACCGGCGCCGCGGCCCGGTCCTCGGTGCCGAGCCGCGAGTTGCGTGAGCTCATCGCGAGGCCGTCGGGCTCGCGGACCGTCGGGCACCCCACGATCGTCGCGGGCATCCCGAGGTCGAGGACCATGCGCGTCACCACGCGGAGCTGCTGGCCGTCCTTCTCGCCGAAGTACGCCCGCTCCGGCCCGGTAAGGCCGAGGAGGATCGCGACGACCGTCGCCATGCCCACGAAGTGCCCCGGCCGGGCGGCCCCCTCGAGCCCGTCCGCGATCGAACCGGGATGGACGGTCGTCCCCGCGCCCGACGGGTAGATCTCGTCGGCCGTCGGCGCGAAGACGATGTCGACGGCCTCGGCGGCGCAGACCTCGAGGTCGCCGTGGAGGGAGCGCGGGTAGGCCGCGAGGTCGGATGGCGTCTCGAACTGCGCGGGGTTGACGAAGATCGAGACGACCACGGTCGCGCACTCGGCCCGCGCCCGGCGCATGAGCGACGCATGCCCCGCGTGGAGCGCGCCCATCGTGGGCACGAGCCCGACCGGCCGTCGCGCCTCGGCGAGTGCACTCCTCACCTCCGTACGGGAGCGCACGACCCGCGGGACGGCGCCGATCACGCGGGCCGCCTCAGAGATCGCGGTCGAGCGGGATCCACTCGATCGAGCGCTCGACGTCGGCGGCCGCGCCGTCGAGCGGCGACCGACCGAGGACCTCGTCGAGGACGGCGTCGTCCATGCGGACCGTCTCCGCCTCGCCCGGGAAGGCCCCGGCCTCGACGTCGGCCCTATATGCGGACGCGGCCGCGAGGATCGTCCCGCGGAGGTCGGCATACCGCCGCGCGTGCCGCGGGAACCACGTGTCGTAGCCGAGGAGGTCGGTGATCACCTGGACCTGGCCGGAGCAGCCCGGTCCCGCGCCGATCCCGATCGTCGGGATCCGGAGGCGCTCGGTGATCGCGGCGGCGAGCTGCGCCGGCACGAGCTCGAGGACCGTGGAGAACGCGCCGGCCTCCTGGACCGCGAGGGCGTCCGCGAGGAGCGCTCGGGCGGCATCGCGCGTCTTCCCCTGCACCCTGACGCGCCCGATCGTGTTGATCGACTGGGGCGTGAGGCCGATGTGGCCCATGACCGGGATGCCGGCCCGGACGAGCGCCTCGATGGTCCGAGCGGTGCGGGCGCCGCCTTCCACCTTCACCGCCTGGGCCCGGCCCTCGCTGAGGAACCTCCCGGCGTTCTCCAGCGCCGCATCGGGGGTCGCGTAGGAGAGGAACGGCATGTCGGCGACGACGAGGGCACGCCGTGCGCCGCGCACGACCGCCTTCACGTGGTGGAGCATGTCCTCCATCGAGACGGGGATCTCGTTCTCGTACCCGAGCATCGTCCGCCCGACCGAGTCCCCGACGAGCAGCATCGGGAGGCCGGCTTCGTCAAGGAGCCGCGCGCTCGGGAAGTCGTAGGCCGTGGCCATCGCGATCCGCACGCCGTCCGCGTGGAGCCTCGCGATGTCGCTCACCGTGAGGCGTCTCACCGCCTCGTCCGGGGCGCCGTTCGTGCTCACGCTTTCACCTCCCTTCATCCATCGCGCCGACGCCGCCACGCCCCGCGCCGCTCGGCCGGCCCGGCACCGACCCAGTCTGCGGGCTCCGGTCGCGCACGTCGAGGAGCGCCCGGACGCGATCGAGGATCCGCTCCGCGACCTCGCGCTTCGGCAGGAGCGGGAGGGCCTCGCTCATCCCGCCCCGGAAGAGGAGCGTCACCCGGTTCGTCTCCGTCCCGAACCCGGACCCGGCCTCCGCGACGTCGTTCGCCACGAGGAAGTCGACCCCCTTCCGGGCGAGCTTGTCCGCCGCGCGCTCCAGGGAGCCCGTCTCCGCGGCGAACCCGACGAGCACCGGGCGGGGGTCGAGTGCCGGGCGCGTGCGCGTGCCGTCGAGGTCCAGGCCACTCGCGCGCCGGGCGACCTCCGCGAGGACGTCGGGGGTCGGAACGAGGTCGAGCGTGAGCCCGGCGGCGCGCGCGAGCTTCGTCTTCGCCTCGGTC
>JBAWVU010000003.1:0-32947 GCA_037147135.1 Chloroflexota bacterium | reverse complement strand
TCGCTGCACTCGCCGAGGCCGGGATGCGCCCCGGCGTGAAGGTCATCGTCGGCGGAGCGCCCGTCACCCGGGCGTGGGCGGAGGAGATCGGCGCCGACGGGTACAGCGAGGACGCCGTGGGCGCGGTCGCGCTCGCGACGCGGCTCATGCAAGGCACCGCCGACGCGGCGCAGGGCTGAGGGGCTCACCGATGGCGACGCGCATCGATCCGATCGCGAGCCCGAAGATCGGGTTCGAGGTCCTCACGCCGGACGAGGTCCGGCGCATCCACGAGGCGACGCTCGAGGTCGTGGAGACCGTGGGCGTCCGCTTCCCGTCCGAGCGTGCGCTCGACGTGTGGGCCGCGCACGGCGCCACCGTCGATCGCGGGACGCAGGTGGTGAAGGCCCCGCGCGAGCTCGTCATGGGGGCGCTCTCCCACGCACCGGCGTCCTACGTGCTCGGCGCGCGCGACCCGTCGCAGGACCTCCCGCTCGACGGGAAGCACGTCTACGCCGCCACCGACGGCTGCGGCATCGAGATCATCGACATCGACACCGGCGAGCTCCGCCGGTCGCGTCTGCAGGACGTGGCGGACATCGCCCGCATCGCCGACGCGCTCGACGAGGTGGGCTTCATCTGGACACCGCTGTCCGCCCAGGACATGCCGCCGGAGAGCCGCTCGCTCCACGAGCTGGCCGTCCAGTGGCGGAACACGACGAAGCACATCCAGACGGAGACCGTCGTCACCGTCCCGGAGGCACTCGCCGCCATCGAGATGGCGACGATCGTCGCCGGGAACGAGGAGGTGCGTCGCGCGCGCCCGCCGCTCTCGATCATGCAGTGCACCACGTCGCCGCTCGGCCACGACGGTGGCAGCCTCGACGCGTCGATGATCGCCGCCGAAGCCGGCATCCCCACCGGCTTCATGACCATGGCGTCGTGCGCCTTCTCCGGTCCGGCCACCACCGCCGGCACCCTCGTCGTGGGCAACGCCGAGGTCATCACGGGCCTCGCGCTCATGGAGCTCGTCGCCCCCGGCGCGCCGGTCTTCTACGCGGCCGCCCAGACGGCCATGGACCTGCGCTCCGGCGCGTACACCGGCGGCGGGCCGGAGGACTTCCTCTTCGGCGCGGCGACGAACGCGCTCGCCGACTTCTACCGCGTACCCCTCTCGATGGGCTCGTTCGCGACCGGCGCGAAGCTGCCCGACTGGCAGGCCGGCGTGGAGAACTCGCTCTCGACCTTCATGGCGTCGGTCGTCACGAGCGACATGCTGCTCGGGATCGGCCTCCTCAATGGGAGCCGGATCTGGTCGTACACGCAGATGCTCCTCGACGCCGAGATCTACTCGATCGTCCGCAAGACTCTGCGGGGGATCGACGTCTCGGACGAGGCGCTCGCGATCGACGCGATCCGCGAGGTGGGACCCAACGGCGACTTCCTCGCCCTCAAGCACACCCGGTCCCACATGCGCGAGCTCTGGCAGTCGCGGTACATGGACCGCCGGATGTACGGCATCTGGGAGAAGGCGGAGGACCGGGCGCCCGACTGGGCGCTCGCGCGAGCACGCGAGCTCCTCCGGACCCACGAGCCAGACCCGCTCGATCCGGCGGTCGCGTCGGCCCTCGACGCCGTCATCGCCGGTGTGGAGCGGGACGCGGGCGCGGCCGAGGGCCCGGCTCCCTCGTCCTCTGGACGCTGAGGGCCGGCCCGATGCGCCCCACTCTCACGCTCCTCGAACCTGCGCTCGTCGGCCGCGTCCTCGACGAGGCGTTCCAGCTCCTCATGGAGCCCGGCGTCCGTGTCCACGAGCCGGAGGCGGCGGCGCTCCTCGCCGCCGCCGGGGCGGACGTGCGTGACGGCACGGCCCGCATCCCCGAGCGCATCGTCCGCGACGCCCTCGCGACGGTCCCGCACGCATTCGCCCTGTACGACCGGGCCGGCACCCCGGCCGTCCGGTACGGCGAGGGGGCCGTCCAGTTCGACCCCGGCAGCTGCGGGGTCCACGTCCTCGACCCCGACACGCTCGAGCATCGTCCGTCGATGTCGGCCGATCTCGTCCGCATCATCGAGGTCACCGATGGCCTCGACGCGTACGCGGCCCAGTCGACCGCGGTCGTCTGCTCGGACGTCCCCGCGGACGCCGGCGACATGCACCGGCTCCTTCTCGTCCTCCTGTATTCGGACAAGCCCGTCGTCACCGGGGGATTCGCCCCCCGGACCACGCGGGTCATGCTCGACATGCTCGCTGCCGACGCCGGCGGGCCCACGGTGCTCGCTGCCCGGCCCCGGGCCGTCTTCGACGTCTGCCCGTCGCCGCCGCTCACGTGGTCCGCGCTCGGCTGTCGCAACCTCATCGACCTCGCTCGCGCCGGCGTGCCGGCGCAGATGGTGTCCATGCCGCTCGCCGGTGCCGCCGCTCCGGTGACGCTCATCGGGAGCGTCGTCCAGCACGCCGCCGAGTGCCTCTCCGGGATCGCCATCCACCAGCTCGCCCGCCCGGGTGCGCCGATCGTCTGGGGCGGGGCCCCGGCGATCCTCGACATGCGGGTCGGGACGACGCCGATGGGCGCGATCGAGACCGCGATGATCGACGCGGCGTACGCCCAGGTCGGCAAGACTCTGGGGCTCCCCACCCACTGCTACCTCGTCGCGAGCGACGGCAAGCTCGTCGACGCGCAGGCGGGGATGGAGAGCCAGGCCGGGGCGCTCGTCGCTGCGCTCGCCGGGGTCGACCTCGTGTCCGGCGCCGGCATGCTCGATGTCCTCCTCTGCCAGAGCCCGGAGAAGCTCGTGCTCGACGCGGAGGCGATCGGGTCGGCCCAGCGGCTCGTTCGCGGGATCGCGACGCCGACCGAGACTCTCGCGACGGCGGCGTTCGCCGCGGCGGGTCCCGACGGCCGGTTCCTCGAGCTGCCCGAGACGCGGCGGCTCTTCAGGAGCGAGCAGCACCTCCCGGGGCCGGTGATCGACCGCGCCTCGCATCGCGCCTGGCTCGAGGCGGGCGGGCTCGACGCGTTCGGCCGGGCGCGGGTCCGGGCGGACGAGCTCGTCGCGTCGCACCGGCGGCCCGATCTCGATCCGGCCGCCGAGCGAGAGCTCGTCGGGATCGTCCGGCGCGAGAGCGTCGCCGCAGGTGCGACGATGCTGCCGGGCGTGCCGGCGGAGGTGCTCGCGAGGGCGTAGCCCTGCGGCGGTCGGACAGGGACGAGATGAGGATCGGATGCACGAGTGGGCCCTGGCCGAGGCGGTGGTGGCGAAGGCGGCGGAGGTCGCACGCGAGCGCGGCCTGGCCGCCGTCAGCGAGGTCGTCATCGCCCTCGGCGAGCTCCAGGCGGTCGACCGGAGCGCCCTGGAGTTCGGGCTGAGCGCAGCCCAGCGCGACGTGCCCGAGCTGACGGATGCCCGCTTCACCTTCGAGACCGACCTGGCCCGATGCGCCTGCCGCCGGTGCGGGCACGCCTGGATGCTGCAGGAGAGCCTCGCCGCGCTCCCGGAGGACGAGCGCGAGAGCATCCACCTCCTGCCGGAGGTCGTTCACCTCTACGTCACGTGCCCTGCCTGCTCCAGCCCCGACTTCGCGATCCTCGGCGGCAGGGGGGTCTCGCTGGTCGCGGTCAACGGAAGGTGAGGGTGGATCCTCGGCCCGCCATCGTGGACCGACGCCTGCGTGACGTGCGCCGGATCGTGGCCGTCACCGGCGGCAAGGGCGGGATCGGGAAGAGCTCGGTCGCGGTCGGGCTCGCGCTGAGCCTCGCGGCCGAGGAGACCCGGGTCGGGCTCCTGGACCTGGACCTGTGGGGCCCCTCGGGCCACGTGATCCTGGGCATCCCGCGGCCGGGACTTCACGAGGACGGCGGCCTCGTCCCGGACGTCGTCGCCGGCGTCGCGTTCATGTCCATCGCGAGCATCATCGGCGAGCGCCCGGCGCTCCTGCGCGGCGACGACATCACCAACGCGATCCTGGAGCTGCTCGCGGTCACGATCTGGGACGAGCTGGACACCCTCGTCATCGACATGCCGCCCGGCTTCGGTGACACCCTTCTCGACGCGGCCCGATACCTGCCACGGGCGGAGTACGTGGTGGTCACCACGCCGTCGGAGCTGACGCTGGCCACGACGCGCAAGACGCTCGAGCTGCTGCGGAGCCTCGGACTGCCTGTCCTCGGGGTCGTGGAGAACCTCGTGCGCGGCGCCGACGGTGGCGGCTGGCGCCGGGCAGGGGCCGGCGACGACCTGCGCCTGCTGGGCACGATCGGGTACGACGAGGGATACGAGGCAAGCCTCGGCGACCCGGATCGACTCCGCCGCACCGGGTTCTTCCGGGACGTCCGCGCCGTTGCCGATGCCCTGCGTGGAGATCGGCTGCCAGCAGGACGCTAGGTCTGTTCTGACCGCCTTTCGCCTGCCGGGCGCAACCAGATGCTCAACAGGATGAGCCCCAGCGGCATCCACGACGAGACGTGTGGGAAGAAGACGGACACCACCCCGGTCGCCAGGAAGTACCCGGCGAACACCGGCCCTCGCAACCTGGCGCGACTTCCGTTCGGTCCGGACCGGGAAGGAGTCGCAGACGCGTCCACGAACTCGGGGTGCAGGCGGATATGCCTGCCCAGCATCGAGCCCAGCACGCTGATGAACGCGAGCGCCGTCCAGTAGAGCAGGCCGACGCCTCCCTGGCCCCCTGCGGACTCGCCGTACATCGCGCTCAACCAGGGAAGAAGCACGATCGCCGCGAGCCACGTGGTGTTCGTCCAGAAGATGACGGCGTCGTAGCCGCGGATCTGGTTCAGGATCCGGTTGTGGGTCAACCACATGATCGCCACGACGAAGAAGGTGAAGAGGAAGGTCGAGATCTGGCCGGCATGGTCCAGCAGGACGACCCAGACGGTCTGCCCGCCCTCCGGACCGGGGATGTCGATGAGGGGCAGCACCATCACCGTGATCGCCACGGCAACGACCGCGTCGCTGAAGTTGATCAGTCGATCGACGGCCCGCCCGGTGTTGGTGGGCGAGGCGTGCGATCCGCCGGCGGGCATCAGGAGTCCTCGGGCCGGGAGCCCATCTTCATCCTCGCGTGGGGTGGTTCACTCCACCATCCCGGGTGTGGTCGTGCACCTGGAGCGCGATCTCTCGCCGTGGCCCACGGTCGCAGTATGGCGAACAGCGAGAAGGCCGAGGTCCTCTCGCGCACTCCGGGCCGACGGGGGCGCCCATCCGGCCGTCCCGGCCTCGTCATCGGGCCCGGAACCGCATCCTCAGCCGCGTCGCCAGGAGACGATGGCGGCGCCGTACGGCTCGAGCGCGACCTCGACCGCGCCGCCTTCCGGCGTCGCCGGTTCCGCGCCGGCCGGTCTCACCAGCCGCGCCGCGGCTGCGTCGTCGGGGAGCCGCACGGGCAGCCGCAGCGGCGACCCGGCATGGTTCGTCGCGACGATCGCCCCGCCGCCGTCGCCGCGCAGCGACGACACTCCCGCGTCCGGGTGGCCCGCGCCGCCCGGCCCGACCGCACCGGGGAGCGCTGCCAGCCCCGCGTAGAGCCCCCACGAGCGGTCGGCCGGCCCGTGCGCGTCCGGCGCCGTCGCGAGGAGGAGCTCGACCGGATGCGCGCACGCGACGGCGTGCCCCGCGCCGCGGTCAGCCACGACGAGCGCGGGCTCCCCGGCCGCGTCGACGGCCACCACGCGGGATCCCGCCGCAGCCTCGAGCAGCACGCTCCGCGTAGCGAGCGTGCCGTCCCACGGCGGCAGCTCGAGCGCCTCACCGAGGGCGAAGGGGCTCCACGGGGCGACGAACCGGAGGACGGGCCGCAGGTCGCCGCGTGCGCGGTCGACGATCCGGGCGCCGAGGATCTCCGCCATCCCCGCGATCGCGACGTCCGCCGAGCACGAGACCCAGGCGGTGCCGGCGCGTGCGAAGAAGTCGGCGGCACCGCTCCACGAGCTCGACCGGACGTGGTGGAGCGTGCTCGACGTCGACGCGAGCGGGGCGGGCAGGAGCAGGAGCTGCGTCGCGGGCCAGGCGTCGTCGAGGGTCTCCCGCGGGAAGGCGCACGCGACGCCCGCGCGCGAGGCGAGGACGTACGCGTTGAGGAGGCCGCGGACGAGAGGCGCAGGGTCGCGATCGGGTGCCCACGCGCGCTCCGCCGGCTCGTACGGGCCGGCCGGTGCGTCGTCGAGGCCGTAGCTCTCCGGGTCGTACGGGTGCGCGTACTCGCGCGGGACGAGGATCGCCGCGGTCGTCACCGGACCGTGGCTCACCTCCGCGTCGAGGTCGAGCCCCCGCACCGTCGCCGCGAGGTCCGCGAGGACACGGCCTCGGGGCCGGAGCGTCCCGTCGGGCTCGGTGACCCCGAACTGCGTCTCGTGTGGCCCCCGTACGTACGGCGCGCGCCGGTACGCCGCCGGCTCGGCGTCCGTCCAGCACCACGCGACAAAGCCGGTCGCCCCCGCTCCCAGGCTCGACCAGCAGAGGAGCCGGTCGTACGCCGCGATCCGTTCGGGGGCGAACTGGGCGGACGATGCGCCGTACTCGTGGAGCATGACCGGGCGCCCTGCCCCCGCGGCGAGCGCGGTCTCGAACGCCGCGGCCCGGGTCATCCGCGGCGAGAGGAGGCCGTCCGGGTAGAGGTCCGGCGAGTAGATGGGGTAGGGGTGGACGGTGGCGAAGTCGAGGTCGCCCGCGACGACATCCGCGCGGAACGGCCCCCAGCCGACCTCCTGGCTCGCGGTCCCGATCGTCACGAGCGCCCCGGGGTCCTCGGCGCGGATCGCCGCCGCGAGCTCCGCCGTCCATGCCCGCGCGTCGTCGTCCGTCGTGTCGCGGAACAGCCAGAAGGGCGGCTCGTCGGTCAGGTCCCACGCGAGGACCGTGGGGTCGCCGCGCCAGCGCCGCGCGAGCATCCCGGCGTGCGCGGCCTGGAGCCGTCGCATCTCCGGGTCGCGGTGCGGGTGACGCCCCGCGCGCCACGGGGTGTCCCAGTACGCGTCCCCGACCTCGCCCCCGACGAAGAGCGTCGGGTGGAGCCGGATCCCTCGTCGTCGCGCGGATCGCAGGACCTCGTCGAGGACGCGGAGGTGCGCTTCGTCGTACCCGCCGGGCTCCGGCTCGACGGCGGCCCAGAGGAGGTCGATCCGGGCGACGTCCAGGCCGAGCGCGGCCATCGCGGCGAACGCCCGGTCGAAGGCCTCGGGCCCCACGCGCCACGGCCAGTCCGGGCCCTCGGGCGGGACGACGTGCGCTCCGACCGGGATGATCGACCGGCCCCCGGAGCGCAACAGCCTGGGGCCCTGCCGGATGCGTGGGTCGCCGCCGGCCGGTGGTGCGCCGCTGGGGGCTCCTCCTTGGGATGCCCCGGCGCCGATGTCGTCGTTCCGTCGGTCGCTCACTCGCAGCGCGTCACTTTCGATCCGCGGAGCATCTCCCCCGGCGTCCGGCCGGCCCGGACGGCGAGGCGCCACGCGAGCAGCTGGAGCGGCACCAGGGCGACGGCAGGGGCCACCATCCGGTCGAGCGGACCGGTGGCGACCCGGATCGCCTCTGCCGGCCCCACGCCGTCGCGGCTCACTACGAGGAGCGGCGAGCCGGCACCGGCCAGCTCGTCCGCAAGGGCGAGGTCGAGATCGAGCGTCGCGTCTTCCAGCGCGAGGAGCGCGACCGCGAGCCCCGGCCCGGCCAGCTCGAGGGGGCCGTGGCGGAAGTCGCCCGTCTCGTGGGACGCTGCCGCGAGCCCGACGGCCTCCGCGAGCAACAGCGCGCCCATCTTGGCCCCGGCGAGCGCGCGGACGATCCCCGAGAGCGACACGAGGCACGCCGCGAAGCTCTTCGTCGATGGAGCGAGCTCCTCGCCGGCGCGCGTGTCGATCGGGATGTCCGCCAGACGGACGAGCGGGTTGTCGGCACCGTTCGCGACCGCCACGACGATGGGCCGTCCGGTCGTGTGGCGGACCGCCTCGGCGAGCCGGACGATCTCGGCACTCTCGCCGGACTGGCTCACCACGACGAGGATCCCACCCTGCGCGAGCGCCGGCAGGCCGAAATGGACGAGCTCGCTCGCCCCGCGCACCGTGGCCATGATCCCAGCCGCCGCGAGCGCGGTCGCAGCCGCGTGGCAGGCGTCGAGCGAGCCGCCCATCCCGGTGAGGACGATCGGTCCCGGCGACGCGGCGAACGCCGCGAGGTGGTCGAGCCGGTCACGCTGGGCGACGAGCGCGGCCCCCGCCCGCCGGAGCGCGTCCGGCTGCTCGAGGATCTCGGTGAGGAACCTGTCCCGCCCGCCGCCGTCGCTCATCCGCCTCCCTTCACGGATCCTGCCGTCAACCCTTCGATGAACCGCCGCTGGAGCACGAGGAAGATGACCACCATCGGCGCGACCGCGACCACCGTTCCCGCCATCGTCTGGCCCCACACCACCGTGTTCCGCCGCGCGAGGAGCGCCAGGCCCACCGGCAGCGTGCGCATCCCGTCCGAGTTCGTGACGATGAGGGGCCAGAGGAAGTCGTTCCATGCCCCGATGAACGTGAAGATCGCCAGCGTCGCCATGCCGGGCGCCGCGAGCGGGAACACGATCGAGCGAAGGATGCGCCACTCCGACGCGCCGTCCATCCGCGCCGACTCGAGGATCTCGTCCGGGATCGACCGGAGGAACTGGCGCATGAGGAAGATGCCGAAGACCTGGACCGCGCTCGGGGCGATGAGGCCGAAGTACGTGTCCACGCCGATCGCCGGGATCGCCTTGTGGAGCTCGACCATGATCCGGTAGAGCGGGATGAGGTTCACCTGGAACGGGACCATGAGCGTGAGTAGGAAGACGAAGAAGAGGAGGTCGCGTCCCGGGAACCGGAGCTTGGCGAACGCGTAGGCGGCCGCCGTCCCGAAGATGACGTTGAGCCCGACGATCGACGCAGACACGATGACGCTGTTGAGGAAGTACGTCGCGAACGGGAGCCTCCGGAAGACGTCCTGGTAGTTCTCGAGCGTGAACGGGTTCGGGATGACGTTGCCCGAGAAGACATCGCCGGGGAGCTTGAACGAGGTCGACAGGGTCCAGTAGAACGGGACGATCATGACGAGCGCCGCGACGACGAGCACCGCGTAGAGGCCGATCCTCCGGGGGACGCTCATGTGCATCAGTCGCGCTCCCCGAAGAACCGGAGCTGGACGAACGAGAGCACGGCGAGGACGATGAGGAGCATGTACGCGATCGCCGACGCGGACCCCAGGTCCAGCCGCTGGAACTCGTCGACGAGCTCGTAGACGACGGTCCGCGTGGAGATCCCCGGCCGGCCCTGCGTCATGACGAAGATCTGGTCGAAGGCCTGGAAGCTCCCGATGATCCCGATGATGTAGATGAAGAGGATCGTCGCGCGCAGGCCGGGCAGCGTGACGTGGCGGAACTGCGCCCAGGCGCCGGCACCGTCGACCTTCGCCGCGTCGTAGACCTCGCGCGGGATCGCCTGCAGTGCGGCGAGGAAGACGACCGTCTCGAACCCGAACCCCTGCCAGATGGACGTCACGACGACCGCCGGGAGCGCGGTCGCCTCGTCGTTGAGCCAGGCATGCCCGGGGAGCCCGAACGTGCTCAGCAGGTCGTTGATGAGGCCCTGATCCTGGTAGAGCATCTTCCAGACCGTCGCGACCGCGACGAGCGAGACCATCGTCGGGAGGAAGAACGCGGTCCGGAAGAGCGGCCGGAGGCGGACGGACTCGTTGAGGAGGATCGCGGAGCCGAGCCCGAGGAGCGGGCCGATCCCCATCCCCATGACGACGAAGAAGACGGTGTTCTGCACGGTCCGCAGGAAGCGCGGGTCCCCGAGCAGCGCGGCGTAGTTGTCCAGGCCGACGAAGACCGGGGGCTTGATGCCGTTGTACTGCGTGAGGCTCCAGTACCCGGAGATGGCCATGGGCACGAGGAAGAAGACGACGGTCACGAGCACCGCCGGGGCGACGAGCACGTAGCCCGGCAGCCCCGCGCGGATGCGCCGGACCATCCCCCTTCCCCGCCCCGGGTCGCTACCTGGCGAGGATGACGTCCGCCGCCACGGCGGCCGCGTCCAGCGCGGCGCGCGAATCGGTCTTGCCGAGGAGCGCCGTGTCGAGGTTCTCGTTGATGATCGTGTCGACCTCCGACCACGCCGCCACGTACGGGAAGTGCGTGGCCGTCGCCATCGTGTCGAGGAAGACCGTGAACGGCACCTCGCCCCCGAAGTACGGGTCGGGCTGCGACAGCTCGGGACTCTGGAGCGCGGCGGTCGTGGCAGGCGCGGCCCCGGTCACGGTATAGACGAGGACCTGCTGCTCGGGGCGGAGGAAGTACTCGATGAAGAGCCACGCGGCCTGCTGGTGCGCAGAGCTGGCCGGGATCGAGAGGCCGGTCCCGCCGAGGTAGCTGCCGGGCTGCTTCGAGTACGGCGCGATCGCGATCTTCCACTTGCCCGACTGGTCGGGGACGCCGCTCTTGAGCAGGCCCATGTAGTAGGGGCCGTCGGAGAACATCGCGACCCGACCGTCGATGAGCGCGGGCGGCAGGTCGCCGTCGGCATCCGACCAGTAGAGGCCGGTCCCGTCCCCGATGAGCCCGACCTGGTAGTCGAGCGCGCCGACACCGGCGTCGCTGTTGAACGTCGCCTTGGTCCCCTCGGGGTTGAGCAGCTGCCCGCCGTTCTGGAAGAGGAACTGCGAGAAGTGGAACGTGTTGGGCCGGACCGCGTAGAGGTACTTGTCCGGCTTGCCGTCGCCGTTGCCGTCCTCGGCGAGCTTCTTCGCGGCCGCGCGGAGCTCGTCCCAGGTCTTCGGCACCGCGATCCCCTTCTGCTCGAAGAGGTCGGCGCGATAGTAGAGGGCGTAGGCGTCGAAGTCGTTCATCATCGTCACGTACGCGTCCCCGTACGTCATCGCCTCGATGGGGCCCTGCGAGTACTGGTCGGTGATCGGCGCGCCGTTGAGCATCCCGCCGCTCAGCGCCTTGAGGTCGAGCAGCACGTCGTTCGACGCGAGCGTGGGGATCCACGTCATGTCCAGCGTCGCGACATCCGGACCCTGCCCGGACGACACCGCGACGTTGAACTTGTCGATGAACGTGTCCCAATCGAGGTCCTGGCGGTCGACGGTGATCCAGGGGAATTCCTTCTCGAACGCCGCGATCGCGTCGGGCGTGAACGGCGTCACCTCCATGCCGTAGTAGTCCCATACGGTGAGCGTCACCGGGGTCGTGTCGAGCGACGCGCTGGGAGCGGTGCTCATGGCCGGCGCGGGCGAGCCCTCGACGGACGGCGCCGCGCTCGCCGCGACCGACGGCGCGGGCGACGCCGATCCGCTGCACCCAGCGAGCAGGATCGCCGTCGCGACCAGGACGGCGACCGGCTTCATCCTCCGGATCATCGGTTCCTCCTCCCTACTCTCACCCGGCCGGCCGGGCACGATCGCCCGACGCCCTCGTGCGCGAGCGCGCCGATCGTCGGCCCGACCGCAGGTCCATCGGCTCCACGGACCGCGCCCGCGTGCCGCTCGTCTCGATGAAGTACCGGGCGTGCTCGCCCGACACGATCGTCCTGCTGTGCTCGACGGCGACGCCGCCCTCGTCGTAGGCCGCGCCCTCGAGCGCGAGCGCCGGCCTCGTCGTTCGGAGGGCGAGGAGCTGCGCCTCGCGCCGTCGCGGGGCCACGGCGGTGATCGTCTCCCGGGTCCGGACGACGCGCCGCCCGTAGCGGTGCTCCAGCACGTCGTAGAGCGACGCCGTCGAGAAGTCCTCGTCGAGCAGGCCGGGGAACGTGGCGGCGGAGAGCCGGGCCTGCTCCAGGAGGAGCGGGACGCCGTCGGCCCCCCGGACGCGTTCGAGGTACCAGACGGGCGCGCCGGGCGCGATCCCGAGCTCCTCCGCGACGGCCGGAGCGACTGGCTCCTCGACGGCGGATAGCACCTCAGCGTACGGCTCCAGGCCCCGCGCTCGCATCTCGTCCGCGAAGCTCGCCCGCGCGGCGATGTCGCGCACGATGGGCGCCGTCGTGACGAACGTCCCCCGGCCACGCGCACGTTCCAGGCGCCCTTCGCGCGACATCTCGTCGAGCGCGCGACGGATCGTGATGAGGCTGCAGCCGTAGCGGATCGTGAGGTCGCGCTCCGTCGGCATCCGGTCGCCGACGCGCCACTCGCCCCGTTCGAGCGCGCCGCGCAGGTCGAGGTAGACCTGGTGGTGGAGCGGGATCGGGCCGGACTCGAGCAGGAAGCGGGCCATCGTCCTCGTCAGGCGTGCGGGACCGTTCGTCGCCACCCTACTTGATGATAAAGTTATAAGCAAGCATGACACGCGGCCGGAGGTTCGGAACGACTGCGCCGCCCGCGCGTTCGATGGGCGGGTGGCTCGATGGGCGTGAAGATCGCCGTCGTCGGCGGAGGCTCGACATACACCCCGGAGCTCGTCGACGGGCTCGCGATGCGCGCCGACAGAGTCCCGGTCGACGAGGTGGTCCTCCTCGATCCGGACGTCGAGCGGCTCGCTGTCGTGGCGGGGCTCGCCGGCCGCATCCTCCGGCGGCGCGGGTTCGGCGGGCGGCTCGTCGCCACCGGTGACCGGGCGGCCGCGCTCGATGGCGCCGACTTCATCGTGGTCCAGCTCCGCGTCGGAGGCCAGTCCACCCGCCTCCTCGACGAGACGATCCCCGCGCGGTTCGGCTGCGTGGGACAGGAGACGACCGGCCCCGGCGGCTTCGCGAAGGCGCTCCGGACCGTCCCCGTCGTCCTCGAGGTCGCCGAGGAGGCCGCGCGCCGCGCCGCGCCGGGGGCGTGGATCGTCGACTTCACGAACCCGGTCGGGATCGTCACCCAGGCCCTCCTCGATGCCGGCCATCGGGCCATCGGGCTCTGCAACGTGGCGATCGGCTTCCAGCGCCGGTTCGCCGCGCACTTCGGCGTCGCACCCGAGCGCGTCGAGCTGGAGCACGTCGGGCTCAACCACCTGTCGTGGGTGCGGGCCGTGCGGGTGGACGGCGTCGACCGGCTCCCGGAGCTCCTCGCGCGCGACGACGCCGGGATCGCCGCCGACGTCGAGCTCCCGCTCGAGCTCATGCGCCGCCTGGGGGCGATCCCCTCGTACTACCTCCGCTACTACTACGCGACGCCGCTGGTCGTCGCCGAGCAGCGCGGCCATCCGACGCGGGCGGAAGAGGTGATGGAGATCGAGCGGGGGCTCCTCGAGCTCTATCGCGACCCGGCGCTCGACGTCAAGCCCGCCCTGCTCGAGCAGCGCGGCGGGGCGTTCTACAGCGAGGCCGCCGTCGGGCTCATCGCGTCGCTCCACGACGACGCGGGGGACCTCCAGGTCGTCGACGTCCTCAACGATGGCGCGCTGCCCGGGCTCCCCCACGACACGGTCGTGGAAGTGCCCGCCCGGATCCACCGCGATGGCGCGCACCCGGTCGCGCTCGGGCCGCTCGCTCCCGAGATGCGCGGGCTCGTCCAGCAGGTCAAGGCCTACGAGGAGCTCACGATCGAGGCCGCGCTCACGGGCGACCGATCGGTCGCGTTCAGGGCGCTCCTCGCGAACCCACTCGTCCCGGATGCCGAGACCGCCGCCGCGCTCCTCGATGCGATCCTCGACGCCGACCGGGCGCACCTCCCGCGGTTCGCCACGTGATCGCCCGGTGAGGGACGCGACGCGGACAGGCCGCCGGCACGGGGCAGTGGTCGGTGAGCGCGACCGCGTGGTCGTGGGGATCGGGATGCGGATCATCGTCTGCGCCGTGCGAGGTGCCCTGGCGGTGCCTTCGGCCCGGGGGTCCGGGACGGTTCGGCCCGGGGGTCCGGGACGGTTCGGCACTGGCCCCACCCGCACCGTCCGCCGCACGCTCGGAGCGCGGAAACGGGACCGTGTCCCCTCGCTGTGTCCCGTGCCGCGACCATGACGTCCGCCCGAGCGCCAGTCGCGCCGTGCGGCATCCGTGCCCGATCGGGTCGCAGGAGAGGTGGCGATGACACGGCAGTTCGTCGTCCAGCTGGACAACCGGCCGGGGGAGCTCGCGCATCTCGCGAAGGCCCTCGCCGCCCGCGGGATCGACATCCGCCACATCGCGAGCGCTGGCGCGGGTCCCTGTGCCTGCGCGTTCCTCACGACGACGGACACCGCCGCGACGCGCGAGGTCCTCCACTCGCTCGGGAGCCTCTTCATCGAGGGCTCCCCGATCATCGTGGAGCTTGCCGACCGGCCCGGCGCGTTCGCCGAGGTCGCGTCGACGCTCGACGCGGCCGGGGTGAACATCCTCGGGTCGCTCATCGTCGGCCGCAAGGACGGCGTCGTTGAGATGGCGTTCTCCGTCGACGACGAAGAGAAGGCCAGGGCAGCTCTCGGGATCACCGACCTCGTCGGGGTCGGCGACTGATCGATGCCGCGACGGGGGGCCCGTCGCGGTCAGACACCAACGTCCACGATGTCGAACGCGGCCGGGGCCGCAGGAGCGTACACATGCCGGCAGCCGGACAGGTCAAGGGGCGGCCCAACGCCAAGGTCCGATCCGATGCGATCGACCTAGGGTTCCTCCAGGAGGTCGCGCGAGCCACCGCGGGCGAATCGCGACTCGAGATGTGCATCCAGTGCGGGACGTGCGGCGGGTCGTGCCCGTCCGCCGCCGACATGGACCACACCCCGCGGATGCTCTTCGCGATGGTCCGCGCGGGGATGCGGGATGCGGTCCTCCGCAGCGACACGCCGTGGACGTGCGTCTCGTGCTACCTCTGCGCGGTCCGCTGCCCGCAGGAGATCCACATCCCCGACGTCATGTACGTGCTCAAGGCGATCGCGACGCGGGAGGGCACCGTCCCCGACTCGACGGCGCCGGACTTCTCCCGGACGTTCATCAACAACATCCACCGCTACGGCCGGAGCTTCGAGGTCGGGCTCGTCGCCCGGCACTACCTCCGCCACTACCTGACGCGGCTGCCGGGGATGGCCCCGATGGGCATCGGCATGGTCACGAAGGGGAGGATCGGGTTCCGTCCGCACCGGATCAAGGGGCGTGACGGGCTGCGCAGGATCCTCGTTCGCGCTGCGGAGCTGGAGGCCGAGGCATGACCCGGTTCATGTACTACCCGGGCTGCTCGATGGACAGCAGCGCCCGGGCGTATTCCGACTCGATCGACGAGATCAGCCGCCCGCTGGGGATCGACCTGCAGGAGGTCGACGACTGGAACTGCTGCGGGGCGAACGAGTACATGAGCATCAGCCAGACCCGGGCCTACGCCCTGATCTCGCGCAACCTCGCGCTCGCCGAGAAGCAGAAGGACGGGACCGACACGCTCGTCGCGCCGTGCAGCCTCTGCTACCTGAACCTCGCCAAGACGGACCACTACATGGGCGAGGACGCCGGGCTTCGCGTGAAGCTCAACACCGCGCTCGGCACGGCCGGGCTGAGCTACACTCCCGGCTCCCTCACCGTCCGCCACCTGCTCGACGTCATCATCGAGGACATCGGCATCGATGCGGTGGGGAAGGCCGTGGTCCGGCCGCTCGCCGGCCTGCGCCTGGCGCCCTACCTCGGCTGCCTCGTCACGCGGCCCGACTACGCCGACCGCTGGCGCTCGCATGAGCACCCCAGGGAGTTCGACCGGCTCCTCTCTGTGCTGGGCGCCGAGGTCGTCGACTTCCCGCTCCGGACCGACTGCTGCGGCGGCCACATGACCCAGATCAGCCCCGCGACCGGCTTCGAGCTGATCCGGCGCCTGGTGGATGCCGCCGACCGCCTGGGGGCCGACGCCCTCGTCACCACCTGCCCGATGTGCCAGATGAACGTCGATGCCTACCAGGGCGAGATGAACCGGTTCTTCAAGACGGACTACCACATGCCCATCCTGTTCTTCACCCAGCTCATGGGCCTCGCCTTCGGGTCGCCGCCGAACAAGCTCGGCTTCGGCACCGAGCTGGTCAGCGCCCGCAAGGCCCTGGCCAAGATCGGGGTCGAGGTGCCCGAGGCCCCGCAGCCCGAGGCGGGCGCCGTGCCCGGGGCGGCGCGCCCGCGCCGTGAGAAGAAGCCACAGGGGCTCCCGATGCCCCGCATGTCCGATGACGGGGAGCAGCCGCGATGACCGCCCCGATGCCCCTCCCTGGCGAGCTCGACCTCAGCGTCGGCCCGCTGCCCGACGGGGTCGATTCCCTCAGCGACACCAGGGTCGCCACGCCCGCGGACGGCGCCGAGCGGATCGGCGTCTACGTCTGCCACTGCGGCAGCAACATCGCCGCGACCGTCGACGTCGAGGCGGTCCGGGACTGGGCTGCCGAGAAGCTCGGCGCTCGCGGCGTCGTCGTGGCGCGCGACTACCAGTTCATGTGCGCGAGCACCGGCCAGGAGCTCATCCAGAAGGACATCGAGGAGCTCGGGCTCACGCGCGTCGTCGTGGCGGCGTGCTCGCCCCACATGCACGAGAAGACGTTCCGGACCGCCTGCGACAAGGCCGGCCTCAACCCGTTCCTCTGCGAGCTGGTCTCCATCCGCGAGCAGGTCAGCTGGGTCCACACCGACCGCGCGGCCGCAACGGCGAAGGCCAAGGCCGTCATCGCCGGCGGCGTGCTCCGGGTCGTCGAGGATGCGCCCCTCGAGCCGCTCCATGTCCCGATCCACCCGGCCACGCTCGTGGTCGGAGGCGGGATCGCCGGCATCTCCGCGGCCCTCGAGATCGCCGATGCCGGCTACCCCGTCCACCTCGTGGAGCGGGAGCCATCGATCGGCGGGCACATGGCCCAGTTCGACAAGACGTTCCCCACCCTCGATTGCTCGGCATGCATCCTCACGCCGAAGATGGTCACCGCCGGCTCCCACGAGAACATCACGCTCCACACCTGGAGCGAGGTGACCGACGTCAAGGGCTACGTCGGCAACTTCACGGTGACGATCAAGCACAAGGCGCGGTTCATCGTCGAGGACCTGTGCACGGGCTGCGGCATCTGCGTCGAGAAGTGCCCGAAGAAGGTCGTCGACGAGGTGTACGAAGCGGGCCTCGGCTACCGGAAGGTCGTCTACACCCCGTTCCCGCAGGCGGTCCCCAAGTACCCGGTCATCGACGCGCTCAACTGCACGTTCTTCGACAACGGCAAGTGCAAGGCCTGCGAGAAGTTCTGCCCGACCGGCGCGATCGACTTCACCCAGAAGGACGAGGAGGTCACGGTCGAGGTCGGCAACATCATCCTCGCGACCGGCTTCGAGCTGTTCGACTCGCGCCGGATCGAGCAGTACGGCTACGGGCGGCTCCCCAACGTCTTCACGAGCCTCGAGTTCGAGCGGATGAGCAACGCCGCCGGGCCGACGAACGGCCGCCTCGTCCTCCGGGACGGGGTCACGGAGCCCAAGGCCGTCGGGATCATCCATTGCGTCGGCAGTCGCGATCGCAACTACAACAGCTACTGCTCGGCCATCTGCTGCATGCAGAGCCTGAAGTTCGCGCACCTCGTGCGCGAGCACACGGACGCGACGGTCTACGAGTTCTACATCGACATCCGGGCGCCCGGGAAGGCGTTCGACGAGTTCTACCAGCGCGTGCTGGAGGAGGGGACCCTCTTCGTCCGCGGCCGGGTCGCCGAGGTGACCGACGCGGTGCGGTTCCCCGATGAGGCCGCCGAAGATGGTCGGCTCATCGTCCAGGTGGAGGACACCCTCGCCAATTCGCAGCGCCGCATCCCGGTGGACATGGTCGTCCTCTCGGCCGGCCTCGAGCCGCCGCACGACGCGAAGGAGACGGCGCGCCTGTTCGGGATCAGCTGCAGCTCGGACGGCTGGGTCATCGAGCGCCACCCCAAGCTCGACCCGGTCGCGACCATGACCGATGGGGTCTTCGCGGCCGGCTGCGCGCTCGGGCCGCGTGACATCCCGACGAGCGTCTCCAACGGGGCGGCCGCATCAGCGCGGATCCTCGGGCGGATCCAGAAGGGCGAGATGGAGCTCGAGCCCGTCCGCGCCTCGGTGGACGAGTCCCGGTGCTCGGGCTGTCGGATCTGCAACGACCTCTGCCCGTACAACGCGATCGTCTTCCACGACGACCGGATGGTCACGGAGGTGAACGCGGCGCTCTGCCAGGGCTGCGGGACCTGCATCGCCGCGTGCCCGGCCGGCGCGATCTCGGGCACCGGGTTCAGTGACGCCCAGATCTTCAGCCAGATCGAGGGCCTGCTGATGGTGACATCGTCCGGCCGGATGCGGTCCGACGAGGTGCAGGAAGCGGTGACGGCATGACCGAGACGATCCACGCCGGCGGCCCCGCCGCCACCCACTCGGCGGTCGAGGCCGGGGGTACCTTCGAGCCGGTGATCATCGGGTTCACCTGCAACTGGTGCAGCTACCGGGCGGCCGACCTCGCCGGCACGTCCCGGATGAAGTACCCGCCCAACGTCCGGCTCATCCGTCTCATGTGCTCCGGGCGCCTCGACCCGTCGTTCGTCCTCGCGGCGTTCGCGGAAGGCGCCGACGCCGTCATGGTGAGCGGGTGCTGGCCGGGCGAGTGCCACTACATGGAACAGAACTACAAGATGCTCCGCCGCTTCCTCCTCCTGCGGAGGGTCATCGTGGCGATGGGCATCGAGCCCACCCGGCTCCAGCTCCTGTGGGCGAGCGCCGCGGAGGGCCAGCGGTTCGCCAAGGAGGTCGGGCGGATCGTCGAGGAGGTCAGGGCCATCGGACCGCTCGGGTGGAACGACGCGGGCCGCGACGTCCCCGCCGACGTGCGTCGCGACTTCAGCGCGCTCGAGCGCGAGGAGGCCGCGGCGATCGCCGCCGAGGCAGCCTCGCCGCCCGAAGCGCCACCTCATGTCATCCCCGCCCTATCGGAACCCGGCATCACCGCGGAGGTGACGGCATGAGCGCCATGCCCGCGCCGACCGCCAAGCCGCGGCTCGCGATGTACTGGGCCGCCTCGTGCGGCGGCTGCGACATCGCGGTCCTCAACATCAACGAGCGGATCCTGGAAGTGGACGCCGCGTTCGACGTCGTCTTCTGGCCCGCGGTCATGGACGCGAAGTACGCCGACGTCGTGGCGATGCCGGACGCATCGATCGACCTCACGCTGTTCTCCGGGGGGATCCGCAGCGACGAGAACGAGGAGCTCGCGCACCTGCTGCGCCGCAAGTCCAAGACCCTCGTCGCGTTCGGGTCGTGCGCGACAGAGGGGTGCATCCCCGGCCTCGCGAACCTGAGCACCGTCGCCGAGATCTTCGACGCCTCGTACGAGGGCGAGACGACGGACAACCCCGACCGACTTCGGCCGGTCCCGGCGTTCGCCGCGCCCGAGGGTGAGCTCACGATCCCGGCCTTCCTCTCGGTCCTCCGGACGCTCGACCAGGTCGTGGACGTGGACTACTACGTCCCCGGCTGCCCGCCCGAGTCGGGCCGGATCGCCGAGGTCGTCGGGCTCGTCATCGAGGCGCTCGCGGGCCGCGCGTCGCTGCCCGCCCGCGGCTCCGTGCTGGGTGCCGGACGTTCCACGTGCTGCGACGAGTGCAGCCGGGAGCGCAACGTCAAGCGCATCGACCGCTTCGTCCGGATCCAGGACGTCGCGACGATCGACCCGGTGCTCTGCCTGCTCGAGCAGGGGATCCCGTGCAACGGCCCGGCGACGCGGGACGGCTGCGGTGCGCTCTGCCCGGCGGCCTCGGCCCCGTGCATCGGCTGCTACGGGCCGGCGGACGGCGTCGTCGACTACGGCGCCCGTCTCCTGTCGGCGTTCTCCTCCGTCATCAACGCCACCGAGCCTGCCGACATCGAGCGCGTGCTCGATGGCATCCCGGACCCGGTCGGCCAGATCTACCGCTTCAGCCTCGCCCGCTCGCTGCTCGGCGGCAGCCGTGCCGCCCTCGGGGTCCGCGCGGCGAAGGCTGCGACCCCGGTCGGATCCGCGGCCCCGACCAGCCCGCCAGACAACCCCGCGCCCCCCGAGTCGGCCCTCGTCGGCGCCGGAGGGACCGACCGATGACGACCCGACTGACCATCGACCCCATCACCCGCCTCGAGGGGCACGGGAAGATCGAGATCTTCCTCGACGACGCCGGCGAGGTGCAGCGGACCTACTTCCAGATCCCCGAGCTCCGGGGGTTCGAGCGGTTCTGCGTGGGCAGGCCGGTCGAGGAGATGGCGACGCTCACGAGCCGGATCTGCGGCGTCTGTCCAGAGGCGCACCACATGGCCGCGGCAAAGGCCGCGGACGCGGTCTACCACGTGGATCCGCCCCGGACGGCCAAGCTCCTCCGCGAGCTGCTCTACAGCGCGTTCTACGTCGCCGACCACACCACGCACTTCTACGCCTTGTCCGGCCCGGACTTCATCGTCGGCCCGGATGCGCCGGTCGCGGAGCGGAACATCCTCGGCGTCATCCACAAGGTGGGGCTCGAGGTCGGGGGGAAGGTCATCGAGGCCCGCAAGCGCGGCCACGCGATCATCGAGACGATCGGTGGTCGCAAGGTCCACCCGTGCACCTCGGTGCCGGGCGGGATGACGAAGGGGATCACGGAGGCCGAGCGCGTCGATATCGAGGCGAGCGGCCGCTGGATGGTCGACTTCGCGGCCTTCGGCCTCGACCTCTTCGACAAGATCGTCCTGGGCGACCCCGCCTACGTGGAGATGATCCTCGGCGACGTCTACACGCACGAGACCTACTACATGGGGCTCGTGGACCCGGCGGGCAAGGTCGCCTTCTACGACGGCCGCGTGCGGGTGACCGCCCCCGACGGCGAGCGCTTCGGCGAGTACGACCCGGCCGACTACCGCGACTGGATCGCCGAGCGCGTCGAGCCGTGGACCTACCTCAAGTTCCCGTATCTCAAGCGCGTCGGGTGGAAGGGGTTCGTCGACGGCAAGGACTCCGGCGTCTATGCCGCGACGCCGCTCTCCCGGCTCAACGTCTCAGACGGGATGGCGACCCCGCGCGCGCAGGAGGCATACGAGCGCTTCTACGCGACGCTCGCCCCGGCGGTCGACGGCCGCAAGCGGATGGTCCACCAGCGACTCGCGACCCACTGGGCCCGCCTCGTCGAGCTCATGTACGCCGCGGAGCGCGTCGTCGAGCTCGCGGGAGATCCGGAGATCACGTCGACGGAGATCCGCATCGTGCCCACCGAGATGCCCACCGAGGGCATCGGCACCGTGGAAGCGCCGCGCGGCACGCTCACGCACCACTACAAGACGGACGAGCGCGGCATCCTCACGAGCGTCAACCTCGTCGTAGGGACGACGAACAACTACGCACCGATGACCATGTCGATCGACCGTGCGGCGAAGAGCCTCATCCACGGCGGGACGGTCGTCGGGCAGGGGCTCCTCAACCGCATCGAGATGGCGTTCCGGGCATACGACCCGTGCTTCGGGTGCGCGACGCACTCGCTGCCCGGCCAGATGCCGCTCGAGGTGACGATCCACGATGCCGACGGCGGCACGGTCGATGTCCTCCGCCAGTTCTGCTGACGGCCCCGACCCGGCCCGATCCGACGCCCCGGGCGGCGCGCCCGGGGCGTCGGGCGCATCGCGGGATGGTCTCGATCCGCTGCCGCCGCCGGTCCTCGTGCTCGGGCTCGGGAACCCGGTCCTCGGGGACGACGGCGTCGGTTGGCGGGTGATCGAGGCGCTTTCTCGCGACCCGCGCGGGGTCGGATCCGCGCAGCTCGACCGGCTCGCGATCGGCGGCCTTACGCTCATGGAGCGGCTCGTCGGATCGGAGCGCGTCATCCTCGTCGACGCGATCGCGACCGGCGAGCAGCCGTCGGGGACCGTCACGTGCATGCGCCTGGAGGACGCGCGGCTCCGGGACGCCGCCCACCTCGACTCGGCGCACGACGCGCCCCTCGGCGTCGCGCTCGCGACCGGGCGTCGGCTCGGGGTCGCGATCCCGACGGACATCATGTTCGTCGCGATCGAGGCGGAGCGGGTCGACGTCTTCAGCGAGTCGCTCTCGCCATCGGTGGAGGCGGCCGTCCCGCGGGCGGTCGACGCCATCGTGGACCTGCTGGGGCGCCGCTGACGCCCGAGCACGGCGTGGCGGTCCGGCCCGGAGACGCCGTCCCGGCCGGTGGGCGCCTCTGTCGCTCGGCTACCATCTCGGCGTGAGCGCGACGCCGACCCACGGGATGGAATCGTCCGCGCGGAACGGATTCCTCCCCGACCTCCGGCAGCGCGACCAGTACGGGTTCGCCCTGCTCCTCATCATCGCGACGATCGTCGTCCGTGCCATCGCCGGCGACAACCCGCTCGGGCAGCTCGGGGGCGTGGCGCTCGGCGGAGGCACCGTCGTCTTCGTCCTCTACACGGCGGACGCCCATCCCCGGGTGCTCCGCCCGACCGAGGTCTTCACGGTCGTGGCGATCGCCGCGAGCCTCCTGGCGCTCCTGACCGGCACGGACAAGTTCGGCCCGCTCGTCACGACCATCTTCGGGCTCCTCCTCGCATTGGTCGCCCCCGTCGCGATCGCCGCCCGCCTCAGGTCGCTGCCGAAGATCACCTTCCGCACCGTGCTCGGGGCGCTCTGCATCTACCTCCTCCTCGGGCTCTTCTTCTCGTACGTCTTCGGATTGGCCGCGAGCATCGACAGGGTCCCGTTCTTCGTGGAGCCGGATGCCGGCTCCGCGACCGACTACGTCTACTTCAGCTACGTGACCATCACGACCACGGGGTACGGCGACTACACGGCGGCCACGGACCTCGGGCGGATGCTCGCGATCACCGAGGCGCTGACGGGGCAGCTCTACCTCGTCTCCGTCGTCGCGCTCCTCGTCGGCAACATCGGGCGAGAAGTGGAGCCGCGGCGGCGCGGGCGTTCCGTGTCCGCAGATGCCGGCGTGGCCGCGGTCGATGACGACGGGATGGCGGCGGCCGACGGCCCCGACGCCTCGACCGGCTCGGATCCCGCCGCCGGCCCGGATGCCGCCGGCGCTACCCCGTCCGCGTGAAGTCGAAGCGGCACGCCACGCAGTAGCGGAACGCGCTCGCCCTCCGCCGTCCACACCATGGGCACTCGAGCAGGTCCGGCCGGACCGGAACCGACCCTCCGACGATCGGCGACCCTCCGGCGACCGGCGCCGACCCCGTGGGCTCCGACCCGGCCGCGGCCGTCCCCGGCCCCACCGCGGTGTCCGGCGCGGCCATCGGCTCCTCGCCACCCGCGGCCGCAGCGTCGCCCGCGGCCGCACTGCCACCCGCCGCCAGCTCGGCGCCGCCCGGGACCCGCGGCTGCGCGCCCCACGACGGTCCTCCGAGCGGCACGCCGTCGGGGAGCCCGAGTGCCGCGGCGCGCGCCTCGGATGCCCGCTGGATCCCGCGGACGACGACGATCCCGAGGACCCCGGAGACGGCGATGCCGATGAGCGCGAGGACGTCGACGATGACGAGCGACCGCGCCTCGTCGACCGAGGCCGTCTCGGCCATGGCGAGCGAGAGGAGTCGGTCGACGACGTTGCACCCGACGAACAGGACCCACCACGCCGCCATGAGGCGCGTGCGAGGGATGCCTGCCGCGGTCCGCCGCTCGAGATCGGCCATCGAGCGGTAGGGCATGAAGAGGTCGGCGAACGGGATGAGCCACCAGGCGATCGACCAGCCCGGTGAGATCGCCGGCGTGCCGCCTCCGAGCCACGGGACGTTCGCGATCGACCGGCTCTGCCAGGCGAGGAACGCGACGCCGGCGAGGAGGACGGCGACGGCGTTGACGAGCTCCCACGCCGCGACGACCTCGACGTAGCCGGAGGCGCCCGCGCCGGTGAGCGAGCCGCCCCCTGCGTCGTCCAGCAGGCCGAGGATGCCGAGCGTCAGGATCGCGATGATGACGATCGATCCGGTCGCGAGCCCGAGCGTGAGGCACGCGACGGTGGCACGGAGGTGGCCGGACCGGTACCCCGGGCTCACCCACGTCCCGTCGAGGGGCGTCGTGCGGGGCGCCGGGCCGGCCTCCGGCAGGCCGAGCGCGGCGTTCGGCGTGAAGCCACCGCACCGGCGACAGCGGTAGCCGTTCCCCTCCCGCCACTGGACCCAGAGCTCCGCGCCGCAGGCCGCGCAGCGATAGGCCGGGACGCTCATCCGGAGAGCTCGATCTCCGCGACGCCGTCAGACCGCGTCGCGGAAGCGATCGGTCGCGGTCACGAGCCGATCCATCGTCCCCGGCTCGGCCGCGGCATGGCCGGCATCGGGCACCACGACGAAGTCGGCCTCCGGCCAGCGCCGGTGCAGGTCCCACGCCGTCGTCATGGGGCAGCACATGTCGTACCGGCCCTGGACGATCACCGCCGGGATGTGCCGGATCCGATCGACCTCGTCGAGGAGCTGGTCCGGCACCCGGAAGAACCCGTCGTTCACGAAGTAGTGGTTCTCGATCCGCGCGAATGCCTCCGCGAAGTCGTCCTCGCCGAACGACGTCGCTCGCGACGGGTCGAGGAAAAGCCAGCTCGTGGAGCCCTCCCAGACGCTCCAGGCCCGGGCGGCGCGCAGCCGCTCCTCCCGGTCCTCGCCCACGAGGCGGCGGTGGTAGGCCGCCATGAGGTCGCCGCGCTCCGCCTCCGGGATCGGCGCGACGAATGCCTCCCACAGGTCGGGGAACACGTACGACGCGCCCTCCTGGTAGTACCAGCGGAGCTCGTGCGGGCGCAGCAGGAAGATGCCGCGCAGGACGAGGGCGCGGACCCGGTCCGGGTGCGCCTCCGCGTAGGCGAGCGCGAGCGTGCTCCCCCACGAGCCGCCGAAGACGACCCAGCGGTCGATCCCGCGGTGCTCGCGGATGCGCTCCATGTCCGCGACCAGGTCCCACGTCGTGTTCGCTTCGAGGCTCGCGTGAGGCCGGCTCTGGCCGCAGCCGCGCTGGTCGAACAGGACGATCCGGTAGGCCGACGGGTCGAAGAACCGGCGCTGGTCGGGCGAGGTGCCGCCGCCCGGCCCGCCGTGCACGAAGACGACCGGAGTGCCGTCCCGTCGGCCGGACTCCTCCCAGTAGACCTCGTGGAGGTCCGAGACGCGCAGGTGGCCGCTCGCGTGCGGCTCGATGGGCGGGTACGGCTCGCGCAGCGGCGCGGCGGGGTCGGTCGTGGCCATGTGGCCAGTCTAGGTCCCGCGCGGCGTCGCGTGCCCGGGCGCGGCGTCAGGTGCCCGGGAGCAGCTTCACGTGTCCGGGATCGGCGGGGCCCCGCCACCGCGGCCGCCGCCGAGGCGTCGTCGACCGGTTCGTCGTGACCAACGGCGCTCGACGCGGCGGCGCGGCGCTGCGACCATGCAGCCATGAGTGACAGCACATCTCCCAAACCGCCGGCCGCCGATGGGATCGAGCTGCGGATCGCGACGCCCGAGACCCTCCGACGCTCCCTCTCCCCGCTCACCCGCGCGTTCGCCTTCGAGTGGACGGACCCCGAATGGGAGGTCCAGGCCCATACCGTCGAGGCGGACCGGGTCGTCGCCGCATACGAGGGCGATGACCCGGTCGGCTGCGCCGGTGCCTTCACGTTCCGGCTCACCGTCCCGGGCGGCGAGGTCGGCGCAGCCGGCGTCACCCTCGTCGGGGTGAGCCCCAGCCATCACCGGCGAGGGATCCTCCGGCGGCTCATGCGCCAGCAGCTCGACGACGTGCACGGCCGCGGCGAGCCGGTCGCGGTGCTCTGGGCGTCCGAGGGCGCGATCTACCAGCGCTTCGGGTACGGGCTCGCGACGTTGAGCGGTACCTTCGACGTGGACCGGACCCGGACGGCCTTCTCGTACCCCGCCCCGCCGGAGGGCCGGATCCGCATGGTCGACGGCGAGGACGCGGTCCGCCTGCTGTCGATCGCCTACGAGGCGGTGAGGGTGGTCACTCCCGGCGCGCTGACCCGTTCGGAGGACTGGTGGCGCTGGGAGGTCGTCCACGACGCCGAGTTCCGGCGACAGGGGGCGAGCCCCAAGTTCTTCGGGCTCTACGAGGTGGACGGCACGCCCGAGGGCTACGCGTTCTACCGTGTCCGCGAGGCATGGGACGAGCGCGGCCCCAAGAGCGAGCTGCTGGTCCGCGAGGTGATCGCCGCCACGCCGCGAGCGGAGCGCGACATCTGGCGCTGGCTCTTCGACATCGACCTCGTCGGCCGGATCCGCGCGGACCATCTCCCCGTGCCGCCGCCGATCTTCCACGTCCTCGCGGAGCCGCGGCGCCTGGGGCTCACTGTGCTCGACGGGCTCTGGCTCCGGATCGTCGACCTGCCCGCCGCGCTCGCCGGCCGCCGCTACGCCGCCGACGGCGACCTTGTCCTCGACCTCTCCGACGACTTCTGCCCGTGGAACGCCGGTCGGTGGCGCCTCAAGTCCGCGGGCGGGATCGGGTCCGAGCCGGCCGGCGCGACCCGGCCGGCGGAAGTCGGTCGGACCGAAGCCCCCGCTGACCTCGCGCTCGACGCTGCGGCCCTCGGTGCCGTCTACCTCGGGGGCATCCCGTTCCGCGAGCTGGCCGCCGCCGGCCGCGTCGCCGAGCTGCGCCCCGGCGCGATCCGTCGAGCCGATGCGCTCTTCGCCGCGGACCGCACGCCGTGGTGCTCGACGATGTTCTGAGTCAGCCGCGCTCGTCCCCGAGGTCGAGCGCGAGCTGCGGGCTCTCGGCGCCGGGCGTGCCGGTGGCCGGGGTGCCCTCCGCCGGGCCGCGGCGCCGCGGCCGCCGCCGTGCCGCCACCCCTTCGGCGAGGAGCGGCTGGCCGACGATCGCCGCGAGGTGCTCCGCGAGCGGCCACCAGTCGTACGTGTCCGTCACGAGGGACGCCGGGATCGTCACGAGCCGGTCGGGGCGCAGGAGGAGCGGGAGTCGCGCATCGAGGATCGCCTCGATCTCGTCGCGGAAGGCGTCGTTGGTGCTGCGGACGCCGTCCGGCCGCAGGGCGATGTCCGGCGTGAGGCGGACGACGAGGTCGTAGGTGCGGGCCCACGCGCGGACGAGCGGCTCGACATCGAATGGGTCGGTCATCCCGCACGCCCGCAGGTAGTAGGCGAAGTTGTCGACGACGCCGCGGTCCGTGACGAGCACCTCCGCCTTGGGCGTGAGCTCCAGCTCCTGGCGGACCTGCGACACGAGCACCCAGAGCTGCGCCTCGCCGGTCGCTCCCTCGTTGAACCCGAGCGGGTTGTCCCGCACGACCTCGCGCCCGTACTCGGCCGATCGTCCGGCGCGCTGCATGGTGTTCGCGAACGCGTGGGCCGCGGTCGTCTTGCGGATCCCGTGCGAGCCGATGAACGCGATCTTCGCGTGGCGCTGCCAGGTGGTCACGCACTGAGGCTATCGGTTCGCGGCAGGCGGCGTGTGCCGCGTCGGCACGGCGTGTGCCGCGTCGGCACGGCGGGGCGCCGTGACCCGCCCCGTCCGGGCACGGCCCGGTGCTACGATGCTCCGCGGTCCCTTCACGAACCGCCCCGCGGCGAGGAGCCCATGCCCGAGCCCGCCGATCCTGCGCGACGAGCCGTCGGCACGCCTCACGCGGCCCGCAGCCCCCGACCCCAGCGCGAGAGGATCGAGCTCGCGGTCACCCTGCTCGCGGTCATCGCGGTCCCAGCGCTCATCGCGATCTGGCTCGGTTACCACTCGCTCGCCTTCTACGGCGTCATGGGGGCCGCGTTCGTCCTCATCATGGCGATGCCGATGGCGGCGTCCGTCTCGTTCCCGGCCGCGCTGATCTCGGGGCTCGCCGTCCTCGTCACCCTCCAGCTGGGCCACGAGCCGTTGCCGCTCGCGCTGTGGATGGGAGCGCTCGCCCTGTGTGTCGGCCTGGTCAGCGTCGTCGGGTACCACCGCGCGGGCACCCTGGTGGCACTGAGCGCCTGCGTCTTCATCGCGCGCCCCGTCCCGGCCGGCGACCTGCTGCTGGTCACCCTGATGTTCACGGGGGGCGGCATCTACGGGGCGATCGTCGCCAGGGCCGTCCGGAAGGGACCGCCACGTGCCCGGGCGCGGATCCCCGCGACGTGGGCCGTCGTCTACGGCGTCCTGCTCGCGGGGCTCATCTCGGTCGCGACGGGCGTGACGGTCGCGCTCGACATCCCGCACGGCTACTGGGCGGTGCTCGCGATCCTCATCGTCGCGCAGCCGACAGGGGGCACGGCCGGCCGAGCCTCCAAGCGCGCGATCGCGGTGATCATCGGCGTGGCGGCTTCGCTCCTCATCGTCCAGGTCGTCCACACGCAGGCCGTCTTCACGATCCTTACCGCCGTGGCCGTCGCCCTCGCCGCCTACCAGGCGACGAGCACTCGGCCCTACTTCCTCACCTCATTCATGTCGATCGCGTTCATCCTCGCGAGTGGATCGACCGATGCCGCCGAGTCCACCGCGGTCGTGCGGTTCGTCACGAACCTCGTGGCGATCTCCGCCACGGTGGCCGTCGCGGCGGCCGTCAGCTGGGTCGTGGGCCATCGCGGCAGGGGGAACGCCAGCGCCGAGGACGCCGACGACGCGGACGACCTCGTTCCGATCCCCGGGCGACTATCCTCGGCCCCATGATCGCCGGACCCCATCCCGCAGATCCGATGACGACCACGGACGTGCCGCCCGCCGTCATGGCCGCGGTCGCGCGTGCGGGGCGCGGGCTCCTCGTGCTCGTGGTCATCGTCGAGGTGCTCGCACTCATCGTCTCGCAGCAGCTGGGAGTGTCGCGCTACCTGGAGCCGACGGTCCGCGACGCGGTCCACGCCGGGGAGCTCCTCCTGGTGGCCGGCTTCGCGCTCATCGCCCTCGGGGCGTTCGCCGCGTGGCGCGCGAGCCGCTACCGGCTCGCGGTCCGGCTGCTCCGCGTCTACGTGATCGTCGTCACGCTGGAGATCGTCGAGGACGTGGTGCTCCTCGTGCTCGCGACCCAGGCGGAGGCGCCGCACAGCCTCTGGTATCTCGCCGATCTCGCATCCGCCCTCGCCCTCAACATCGCGGTCTTCACGATGTCGTACGTCATCCTCGACGTGACCACGCCCGAAGAGGTCTTCGCCTTCCCCGCGCGGAGCGGCGAGCAGCCGGAGCGAGGGCTCGTGGACTACCTCTTCCTCGCGTTCAACACGACCATGACGTTCGGGCCCACGATCGAGACGCCGGTGGACCGGCGCGCGAAGCTCGTGATGATGCTCCAGACCGTCCTCTCGGTCACGATCCTCGTCGTGCTGGCCTCCCGGATCGTCGCTCGTTCCTGAGCGCGACCCAGGGGCTCGCTCTCGCGCCGACCAGCCGCGCCCGGGGTTCCTCCGCCTCCTCTCCGGGGTGCTACGGTGCCGCCAGTGCGCGAGGATCAGCGCCGCGGCGTGCGGTGTCGGGGGAGCGAGCGATGTCCGGTCAGCCTGTGGCGAGTCCCGCACCCGTGGCCCCGGTCGCTGCGAGGGCCAGGCGCCGCGACCTCCCGATCCTCTCGTCGCTCACCGGCTACCAGAAGGCCTGGCTGGTCGGCGACATCATCGCCGGCATCACGCTCGTCGCCATCGCGATCCCCGAGCAGATGGCCACCGCCCGGCTCGCCGGGATGCCCGTCCAGACCGGCCTCTACGCGTTCATCTGCGGTGGCCTGGCGATCGCGCTCCTCGGGTCCAGCCGCCAGATGTCCGTGGGCGCGGACTCCACGATCGCGCCGATCTTCGCGGCCGGCATCTCCGGGGTGGCCATCGTGGGGGGAATGGACCCGGCGAGCGCGACCATCCTGCTCGCGCTCATGGTCGGGGCGATCCTCGTCGCGGTCGGCCTCACGAAGATGGGCTGGATCGCCGACCTCCTCTCGACCCCGGTCACCATCGGCTTCCTCGCCGGGATCGGGATCACGATCATCGCCGGGCAGCTGCCGGACATCTTCGGGGTGCCGAAGGTACCGGGCGACCCGCTCGAACAGGTCTGGTCCGTCGTCCAGCACCTGGACGTCGCGAACTGGTACTCGGTCGCGATCGGCGTCGTCGTGCTCGCCATCGTCATCGTCTGCGAGCGGATCAGCCCCAAGATCCCCGGCGCGCTCATCGGCCTCGTCGTGTCCATCTTCGCCGTCAACGTCTTCGACCTCACGACGAAGGGTGTCGCGGTCCTCGGCGGACTACCGGCGGGACTGCCTCCGCTCGCGATCCCGGCCATCAACCCGGAGGATCTCGTCCGCCTCATGCCCGTCGCGCTGACCGTCGCCCTCGTCTGCATCATGCAGACGGCCGCGACGTCGCGATCGTTCGCCGACCTCGGCGGGTACGAGGTGAACATGAACCGCGACTTCCTCGCGGTCGGGGCCGGCTCGGTCGCGGCCTCGTTCGTCGGGTCGTTCGCCGTGAACGCCAGCCCGCCGCGGACCGCGGTAGTCGCGCAGTCGGGCGGCCGCTCGCAGGTCAGCAGCCTCGTCGCCGTGGCGATCATCGGCGGGATCATCATGGTCGCCACCGGGCTGCTCGCCGACCTCCCCAGCGCGACCCTTGGGGCGATCCTCGCCTTCGTCGGCTCCCGGATCATCCACGTCGACGTGCTCCGGAAGATCCGCATCTTCGACAAGGTCGAGTTCGCGCTCGCGATCTTCACGCTCGTCGCCGTCGCGTTCGTGGGCACGGAGTTCGGCATCATCGTCGCCATCGCCCTCGCGGTCATCGAACGGACGCGCCTCAGCGCTCGGCCGCATGACGCGACCCTCGGGAAGGTGCCGGGCACGACGAGCTGGGTGCCTCTCGGAGCGGATGCGATCCCCGCCGCGGAGGAGGCCCCCGACGTGAAGGTGCTCGCCCCCGGTGCGCCGATCTACTTCGCCAACGCCATGACGTTCCGTGATCGGGTGCGGGCCGTCACCACCGAAGCGGACAGTCCGCCCAGGGTATTCGTCCTCGATGCCGAGGGGGTCGACGACGTCGACTTCACCGGGGCTGCTTCCATCGCGTACGTCGCGATCCTCCTGAAGAGGGAGGGGATCGAGTTCGGGATCGCCCGACTGCGGCTCGCCCTGATGCCGGAGCACGTCACGCCGCAGCACTTGGGGGTCCCCGCGGACCGGATCTTCGCCACCGTGGAGGACGCCGTCGAGGCGCTGATGCCAAAGGACGGCTGAAGGACGGCTGACGAGCCCCGACGGGCCGGGGCGTGTCCTGACCATCCAGCGCGTCAGGTGCGCCGCCGCACGTCCCGCCGCGCCTGCCGGACCATCCGCACGAAGCTCGTGAAGTGCGCCCAGGGCCGGATGTGGCTGGGCTCGCCCGCGTAGATCGTCCGGATCGGTACCCACGCGATCGTCCAGCCCTCGCGGACGCACGTCGTGATCATCTCGACCTCGAACTCGAACCCGTCCTCGTCGCTGCCGCGCAGCGCCTCCATGAGCCGTCGCCCCAGCAGCCGATAGCCCGACTGGTTGTCCGGGATCGGCCGGCCGACCGCCCGGGACAGCGCCCTGCCGCCGAGGTCGTTCGAGAGCCTCCGGATGGGCGGCATGCGGCGGAAGTCGCGCATCCCGACGACGAGGTCCGGGCGGCCGTCGGCGTATGCGGCGAGGAACGCAGGGATCTCCGCCGGGTCGTGCTGGCCGTCGGCGTCGAGCGTGACGACCACCTCGTACCCCTCGGCGATCGCCCGGGTGAATCCCGTCCGCAGCGCGGCGCCCTTCCCCTGGTTCGGGACCTGCACGAGGACGGTCGCTCCTGCCTCGCGAGCGCGGGCGGCGGTGTCGTCCGTCGAGCCGTCGTCGATGACGAGGACGGGCAGGTGAGCGAGCGCACCGGCCACGACGACGCCGACGCGCGGCCCCTCCTCGAAGGCCGGGATCACGGCGAGGACGCGTGGGCGCTCGGTGGGGCGGCGGACCGGTGAGACGAGCGTCCGCGGATCGTTGGTGTGCACGGTCACCCGACTATACGTCCGAACGGCCGCTGTCCCCGCTCGACAAACAGGCGAAGATAGGCAGGCAGCGAGCCAGCGCGGCGTGCCGTCGCGCGTCGGACACCATCGATCGGAGGCAACGCATGAAGTTCATCGTGGGGCTCATCGTCGGAGTGGTCGCCGGTGCCGCTGCCGCGTACGCCATGGCGGACCGGATGACCGAGGAGGATCGGGCCGACCTCAACCAGCAGATGCAGGACGTCGGCGCCAAGGTCGAGAAGACCCTCCGCGAGGTCCAGGCGACGGTCACGGACCAGATGAAGCAGCTGCAGCCGAAGTCGCAGGAGGCGGTCGAGGCTGTCGCGGACGCCCCGGCAGCCGCTGCGGAGGCGGTCTCCGCAGCCGGCGCGACGGTCGAGGCTGCCGTGGACGCCGCCGGCGCCTAGCATCCCGTCCCACGAGGCGGATCTGCGAGCGTCGCGGGCCCCGGGCCCGCGACGCCGTCGCGTCGCGCCCGTCCGTTTCGCGCGCCACCGCTCCGGAAGCGCCCGGGCGACGATCTCCTCGACGACCGATCGCATCTCGGCTCGGCCCTCGTGAGCGCAGCCGACGGCCGGCCGGGTCGGCGCCTGCGCGGGATCCTCGTCGACCTCGAGCCCCTCCGGCGTGATCGCGACTTCCGGCTCCTCTGGACCGGCCAGCTCATCAGCGGCGCCGGCCGGATGGTCACGGCCGTCGCGCTCGCGTACCAGCTCTACGTGCTCACCGGGAGCACGCTCGCGGTCGGGCTGCTCGCGCTCGTCCAGCTCGTCCCGATCCTCGTGTTCGCGCTCGGCGGAGGAGCGGTCGCCGATGCGGTCGATCGCCGCCGGCTCCTGCTCGTCACGCAGCTCGGCCTCACCGCCGCGAGCCTCGCGCTCTTCTGCCTTGCACTCTGGCCGTCGCCGCCGGTGGTGCTCCTGTACGTCGTGGCGTTCGTGGCCGCGGGGCTCGGGGCAGTGGACCAGCCAGCGCGCGGGTCCGCCATCCCACGGCTCGTCCCCCGCGAGCGGCTCACGGCGGCGATCGCCCTCTCGCAGCTGAGCTTCCAGGCGGTCGGGGTCGCCGGACCGGCCCTCGGCGGCCTCCTCATCGCGACGCTGGGCACGGCAGCGGCATATGCCTTCGACGCCGTGACCTTCATCGCGGCGATCGTGGCGGTCCTCCTCATCGCCCCGATCCCGCCCCACCC
>JBAWVU010000002.1:0-34072 GCA_037147135.1 Chloroflexota bacterium | reverse complement strand
CAGGCGATGTACTGGAGCTTCAACACCAAGATCGACCAGACCTGGAACCGCGACAACTCAAGCGAGATCTTCGATATCGACGAGGGCGATTGGGATCGTCCGGCGCGCGCCGATGTGGTGGACGCCGGTGCTGCTCCTGCCTTCGTGAAGGAGATCGAGGCGAACGTCCTGAAGTCCGGCAACGTGTACGGGACGAAGGATGCGAAGGGCGCCGTGGGCAAGGCCGATGTGCTGTACATCGTCGATGACACGACCCGTGCGAAGACGCCCGAGATCGCCGAGGCGATGAAGAAGATCCTCAAGGCGCAGGGTGTCGATTTCGCCGTCCTGGCTAAGGGCACGGATGGCTGGGGGCTGTACGACCTGGGCCTGTGGACGCTGGCTGAGGAGAAGGCCAAGGAGTTCGCCGGCTTCATCAAGGAGAGTGGCGCGAAGACCGTCGTGGCGAACTGCCCGGCCGTTGTCTACGCGCTGCGCGAGTGGTATCCCACGCTGGGGCTGAAGCTCGACGCCGAGGTCCTTCACCACACCGAGTACCTGGAGAAGCTGGGAGTCACCGGCAAGCTCAAGGGCAAGGTGACCTATCACGATCCGGCGTACCTCGGTCGTTTCCTGGGCGTGTATGAAGCGCCGCGCAATGTCCTGAAGAAGGTCGCCGGGCTCGAGCTGGTCGAGTGCTACTTCACGGGTGAGAAGTCCAACCCGACCGGTCCATTGCTCGCGTACTTCAACCAGGACTGGGCGGACATGGTGGCTGCCCGTCGCGCCGAGGAGCTCGCGCTTGCCGCGCCCATCGTGGTCACCGCCGCTCCTGGCTCGAAGCGCAACCTGGGGCCCGTCGCGAAGGCGGCAGGCATCAAGGTCATGGACATCGCCGAGGTGCTGGCCGGCTGAACCTGGCATTCCGGCGCCGGGCTGATCTCATCTTGGTGATTGCGCCCGATGGATCAGCCCGGTGCCACCCATGAACCGCGCTTGACAGGCGCGGAAACGACAGACCAGGCGCTCATCCGAACTGGGCCTGCAGAGCCGGCGACAGCTCATTCGGTCCAGGAGGGGAGCGCCTGATCGATTCGAGCATCGCAGCAGGTGGCAGGATCCGCGCGCAATGGCCTGGCACGTGACCTTTCGGGTCTTCCGGTACAAGCAGGGCGGCGTGCCGCCGCGCTTCGACACGTTCGTCGTCGAATGCAGCCCCGACGAGTACGTGATCGACGCGATCGAGCGCATCTGGGCGGAGCAGGACCGCAGCCTGGTGTTCCGCCACGCCTGTCACCACGGGGCGTGTGGGTCCTGCGGCATGCGCATCGACCGACGCGAGAGACTGCCCTGCAGCACCGCGATCCGGTCGCTCACGAAGGATGGGGGCACGCTGACGCTGGAACCGCTCCGCAACCTGCCGGTGATCAGCGATCTCCTCGTGGACATGGCCCCCTTCTACGAGCGCATGGAGCGGGCGCAGTTCGCGCCGGTCCGCGTCGCCGAGCCCATCCTCGACGAGACCAGCGGCAGGCCCGCCCCACAACCCGTCCCCGCGCTGCGCTTCGAGGACTGCCTCGAATGCGGCCTGTGCTTCTCGGCCTGTCCGGTATCCGGGATGGATGGGGCGTACGTGGGGCCGGCGGCCCTGGCGGCGATCGCTCGCATGATCGAGGAGCCACGCGATGGCGTGGATGTCGACGCACT
The DNA here is from genome assembly GCA_037147135.1 of Chloroflexota bacterium. GTDB lineage: Bacteria > Chloroflexota > Limnocylindria > Limnocylindrales > CSP1-4 > CAIYQJ01. Next base: position 32,386 of record JBAWVU010000002.1, on the reverse strand, counting down.
GTGGCAGCTGGCCGGGAGCGAGCACGGTTGCTGGCGCTGTCACACCGCCTTCGGGTGTTCCGAAGTCTGCCCGGGTGGTGTCGACCCTGCGCGAAGCATCGTGGACCTGCGCCGCCGGATCGCGGGTGACGGCCTGCGGCGCCTTCTCCGGCCCTGGTCGTAGGCACGTGGACGTCGAAGGCGTGAGCCTCCGGACCTGCCGCGCGGCCGACGGTGCCCGGCCGATGCGGGAAGTGGTCGGCGGCTGCACATGACGGCGATCCGCCTGGTGACGATCGACCTGGATGGGACGCTGCTGGACAGCAGGCAGCGAGTCTCCGCGCGCAACCTCGCCGCGCTGGAGCGGCTGCTCGATGCCCGGGTGATCGTCGCGCTCGCAACGGCGCGCGACCGGGCCAGCATCGCGGGCAGGCTACCGCTCGCGATGGATGGGCTGTACTACATCGCCAGCGGTGGAGCGATGGTGTACGAGGTAGCCCCGCAGTCGATCATCTGGGCCGAGACTCTGCTGCCGGCGCTCGCAGGCGAAGCCGTCGCATTCCTGCAGCGCTTCGACGAGCCGGTGTTCCTCAACGACGACTCCGACTACTGGGTGGACCGTGACGGTGATCGCGTGGCCATGATCGAGCAGCGCTATGACCTGCGGACCCGGCTCTTCGCCCACGTGGAGGACGTGCCCGTGCCGATCATGCGGGTCAGCCTCGCAGCGCCGCGCCCGGTGCTGGAGCGGGCCGCACGCGAGGCGAGCGCGGCATTCGGCGATCGGGCACGCGTCAGCCTGGCTTCGCCCGATTGGCTGGATGTGCTGGCACCGGGGGCAGGCAAAGGCCAGGCGCTGGCGTGGCTCCAGGCCCACGCCGGGGTACGCCCGGACGAGACGATGGCCATCGGAGACTACGACTCTGACCTGCCGCTGTTCGCCGTGGCAGGCTACCGCGTGGCCATGGCGAACGGCGTCGCGGCCATCCGGGACGCGGCGACCCATCACACGGCAAGCAACGACGAAGACGGCGTGGCCAAGGCACTGGAGCACTTCTTTCCGGCCTGAGCGGCGCGAGGAGATGGGACCGTGGCACAGAAGCGAGTGCTGGTCATCGGGGGTGGTTCGACCGGCTGCGCCCTGGCACATGACCTGTCGCTCCGCGACTTCGAGGTCGTGCTGGTCGAGCGTGGCGACCTGGCGTCAGCCACCACCGGGCGCTGCAGCTGCTTCCTGCACAGCGGGGCTCGCTACGTGGTCACCGACACCGAGTCCGCTGTCGAGGCCATCGTGGAGAACGAGATCCTCAAGCGGATCATGCCGCCGCACACCATCGAGACCAACGGCGGGCTCTTCATCCTGCTGGAGTCCGATGATCCCTCCTACGCCGACCGCTTCTTCGACGGCTGCGATACCTGCGGCGTCCCGGTCGAGGAGATCACGCCGGAGCAGGTCTGGAGCCTGGAGCCCAACGTCACCCGCGAGATCACCCGTGCCGCGATCATCCCGGACGGCGTGGCCGAGCCGCTGCGCTTCACACTGGCGTTCGCGGCCACCGCGCGGGTCAACGGGGCGCGCTTCCGGCCCTACACGGAGGTGGAGGGGTTCCTCATGCAGGGGAACCGGGTGACCGGGGTCGCGGCCTGGGACCGCGTCAGCGGCGAGCGGTTCGACGTCAAAGCCGACCTGGTCGTCAATGCCGCCGGCCCGTGGGCCGACAAGGTGTCGACCATGGCCGGGATCCGCGTCCCGCTCAGCCTGAGCCCGGGCGCCCACGTGATCATCGCCAAGCGGTTCACCCAGCGCATCATCAACCTCATGCACCGGCCGTCCAGCGGCGATTTCGTCGTGCCCCTGCGCAACCAGACGATCCTCGGCACCACCTCGTGGACGGTGGCAGACTGCGAGCAGTTGCGCCCTCCGCCGGACCACATCGACTTCCTCATGCAGGCCGGGGCGACGATCGTCCCGGCGATCGCCCGCTACCCCATCTACTCCATCAACGCCGCTGCACGGCCGCTGATCGCTCAGCCGGGCGCGAGCGAGCGCGAGCTCAGCCGGACGTTCCAGGTGTTCGACCACGCTGAGCGGGACGGCGTGGAGGGCTTCGTGACGATCGCCGGGGGCAAGATGTCCACCGCGCGCGTGATGGCCGAGAAGACGGCCGACGTCGTCACGCGCAAGCTCGGCCTCGACGCCGCGTGCCGCACGCGCGAGGTACCGCTCGTGTCGTTCCGGCGCTACTACACGAGGATGGCTGGGCCTCCTGTCGGATAGTGCCCGGCGCGGGCCGAGCCGCGCGCTAGACTGACGGAGACAGCGCCGCGGTCGCCACTGGACCTGCCCTTCCGGCGAGTTCGTGCCGCGACGCGAGGGGGCCCGGGAGCGCTTCGGTCGACGGAGCATCCGGACGTCGTGTCGGCCCCCTCCGTCGAGAGGGATCCTGATGCCCGACAGCGCTTCGATCTCACGCAGCGTCCTCGCGGACATGGTCAAGGACCGGCTCCTGCAGGACATCATGTCCGGACGCTACCCGCCGCACTCGCGGATCGTGGAGACCGCCGTGGCCCGGGAGCTGGGGACGAGCCAGGCTCCGGTGCGAGAGGCGCTGCGCGGGCTCGAGGCGCTCGGGGTCGTCGAGATCGCGCCGTTCCGTGGAGCCCGGGTCCGGCGTCCGACCGCCCGTGAGCTGCTCGAGGCGTACGCGGTCCGCTCCGAGCTCGAGTCACTCGGCGCGCGTCTCGCCGTGCCACGCATGACGGACGCTGACCTCGAGGAGCTCGAGGCGTACGGCCGGGAGATGCAACGTGCGGCCGCGGTCGGAGACCAGCATGCGGTGGCGATGGCGGACGCCGACTTCCACGCGCGGATCATCGCCATCACTCACAACGCCACCCTCGAGCGAGTCTGGCGGTCCCTCGAGCCGTTCTCGCGGACCTACATCACCCTCCTCGCGCCGGGTGCCGACGCGCAGTGGACCGCGGATCTCCACCGCGGGATCCTCGAGGCGCTGCGCAGGCGCGACCCGGAGCTCGTCGTGGCGGCGCTTCGCCACCACTTCGACGAGGCCAGCGCCAAGCTCGGGCAGAGCTGGACGGACGGCGCGGACGGGTCGGCCGCGCGGATCACGGCGCCCCCGCCGCGGCGGACCTGACGATACGGCGGGCGGGGCGATCGGCGCCCGTCAGCCGTCGACGCGCAGGATGCCGCGAACCTGCTCCGCCACCCGCGCGCTGCTCTCACACAAGAGGTCTGACGTCGCCGCGACTCGGCGGGGGCGCCGCCTCGCGTGAGAAGGGGCCCTCCGCCGGATGGCAGAGGGCCCCTTTCGACCGGTATCAGACGGGATCTCGACCGTCAGACGGGTTCCAGCCCGTTACCACACGCACTTGTTGGGCGGGCTCTGGGGGTCGCACTTCGCATAGGTCACGATCTGCTCGAGAAGCTGCAGCCCCTTCTGGGCATCGAGGAGCACGGGCTCGCCGGGCGTTCCGTCCGGGAGGAACGGAACGTACGCCGGGGTGACGGCGTTGACGCCGCCATCGGTGTACGTGCCGGGGCCGGTGACACCCTCGTAGTCGATGTCCTTGCCCGCGCGGATCAGGGCGAGGCAGTCGGCGTATGTGTAGCAGATCTCTCCGGGCGGGTCGCCGACGTCGAACATGGCCGGCACCCAGGAGCTCGCCTTGTACGAACCCCCGGCCTCGACGGCCAGGGCCGTCTGGACCAGGAGGTCATAGGTCGAGAAGGCATACTGGCCCGTCGCGTCATAGGCCACGTCGGGCAGCTGTGCGTCCCACAGTGGCTGGAAGAAGGCCCACGCCGGGCTCGTCTTGTTGGGCGCGAACGAAGGGAAGCCGATCGCCTTCTGCGAGGCGATCGGAGCGGTGCCCAGCGTTCCGATGAACTGCGCCTCGCTCCACCCGGTCTCACCGATCCAGGTGAGCGACAGGCCTGCCTCGGCCGCCGCCTTGATGAGCGTGGCGGATTCCGTCGATCCCGCCTGGACGATGACGGCATCGGGCTTCAGGTCGGCGAGCTTCTGTGCCTCGGCCCGGTAGGAGGGCTGCTGGGCCGGGACGTCGAGGCGGCCCAGCACGTTGAGGCCCAGGATGCCGGCAGCCTTCTCGGCCGCGTCGGCGGCCAGCTGGAAGCCTTCGACCTGGGTGGCGAAGATCACGATGTTCTTGGCGCCGATCGTGGACGCGTACAGGCTCCCGTATGTCCCCAGGGCCTGGTCCAGGCCCTGGGCCCGGAAGATCGGCTCCGCGACCTTGCCTCCGAGGTTGCCCGGGATGGCGCCGCCGTGGACCGACGGCCCGAGCGGTGAATCGTTCTCCTGCCAGTACTCCATCATGTAGTCGCGGTAGGTCCTGTACTGGTGAGCGATGCTCACCAGGATCTCGGCGCCGTACTGCTCGAGGCAGGTCTTCGCCGCCTGGCCTTCCTTGTCATCCCCGATGTCCTCGGAGCGCAGCTGCCAGGGGCGGCCGAGCGGCGGGTCGAGGTTGATGACCTCCTCGATCGGGAAGCGCACGTCGTTGGTGAGCGACTTCCCGTAGTCCGCGAACGACCCGGTGTAGTAGGCGAGCTCGCAGACGACCACCGGCGTGCCCGCCATCGACGGCGCCGGGCTCGCTGCGGTCGAGGGAGCGGCGCTCGCTGCGGTCGAGGGAGCGGCGCTCGCTGCGGTCGAGGGAGCGGCCGAGCTCCCGGACGGAGCAGGCGTGGCGCTGCTGCTGCACGCAGCAGCGAGCAGGGCAAGCACCGCGATCGCGACCGTGATGCGGCCCGACCTGATGCCACGGATTCTCATTGCGTGTCTCCTCCTTCGGTGTCGTGCCCAGAAGCGTGGGCCGTCAGATCCTGTATCCCTCCTTGAGCTGCTGGGTGGTCAGATGGGCGGCGTCCATCACGGCGAACGACTCGCCGAGACTCAGCACCATCACCCGGTCGGCGACCTGGAGCGCCTTGGTGGCGTTCTGCTCGGCGAGGACGATGGCTACGCCCCTGGTCTCGTGGATCTCCGTGATCTTGTCGAAGAACATGTCGACGTACAGCGGGGAGAGGCCGGCCGTGGGCTCGTCGAGGAGCAGCACCCTGGGGTCCTGCATGAGGGCCCGTCCGCAGGCCACCATGCGTGACTCGCCGCCGCTGAGGGTCCCCGCCTTCTGTGCCTGGAGGGCCCGCAGATCGGGGAACAGCTCGAGCACCTCGGCCATCCGCTCGCCTCGCGAACGCGTGCCGATCATCCCCCCCACGGCCAGGTTCTCGAGGACGGTGAGGTCGGCGAAGACGCCCTTCTCCTGGGGCACGTAGCCGATCCCCCGGCCGGCCGTCTCGTACGGAGGCAACCTGGACACGTCCTCGCCCTGGAACCTGATCGTCCCGGCCATGAGCGGGATCAGGCGCGCCAGGGTCGCCAGCAGCGTGGTCTTCCCCGCACCGTTGGCTCCCAGCACGGCGAAGATCTCGTCGCCGACGGTGAAGTCGAGGCCTTTGAGGACGGTGACCCCGTGGTAGCCGCTGCGCAGGCCTTCGACCTCGAGGCTGACGGATCCGGCCGTCTCAGACATGGCCCTCTCCGAGGTACTTCTCGACGACGGTCCTGTTCGCGCGGATCGACTGTGGGTCGCCTCTCAGGATGACCTTGCCCTCGGCCATGAACAGGACCTCCTCGCAGAGGTTCCAGATGACGTTGAGGTCGTGCTCCACGATCACCACCGAGGTCCCGGCGCCGGCCAGGTCCCTGACCACCTTCATGACCTTCTCGGTCAGCTCATCGGGAAGGCCGGCCGTCGGCTCGTCCAGCAGGAGGAACGTCGGCCGCAGGAGCAGGCAGCGCACGATGTCGAGGAGTTTCTTCTCGCCGGCCGACATCGCGAAGGCAGTTGGGTCGGCGAATCCGAAGTAGTCCAGGTAGTGCCGGATCTCGTCCTCGTGCTGCTTGAAGACCGTCCGCTCGCTGAAGATCCGCTGGGGCTGCTCGTACCGGGCCTCGGCCACGGCGAGCAGGACCGAATCCCAGATGGTGAGCTTGTCGAAGTCCATGATCACCTGGTTGGACTTCACCACGCCGTGGCTCGCCATCCGGTGGGCGGGCAGGCTCGAGAGCACCACTTCGCCTCCACCCTCGGGCAGGAAGGAGATCCTGCCGCGGTCGAGCGGGGTCGAGTGCATGATCATGCGCATCAACGTCGTCTTGCCGGCGCCGTTGGGTCCGATGAGGCCCTGGATCGGCCGGTCGCCCAGGATGGCGTCGTCGATGTCCACGACGACGCGGCCGGAGAAGCTCTTGACGGCCCCCTGGACACGGATCCGGGGACGGGTCAGGGCGACGGCGTCGACGACGTCAGCGACCATGCATCTTGCTCATCAGCTTGTCGCGCCGCATGTCGCCGAGCAGGCCCATCGGCCGGAACAGCAGGACGATCATCAGCGTCAGGCCGAACGCGGCCTCTCTCAGCACGGGGAGCGCCTGGCTGTACCACTCCTTGGGGAGCGGCAGGTAGGACTGGACCACGATGTCGAAGAGCCCCACCGTGAGGATGACGCCCACCACCGCTCCCCACACGCGTGCCGTGCCGCCCAGGATCAACCCCACCATCGCGGCGAGGGTGATGCCGACCCCGAGGCTGCCGACATCGAGGTAGCGCGCCATGACCCCGTTCATCGCACCGATCAATCCCATACCTGCCGAGCCGACGGCGAACAGCCAGAGTTTGGCCCGAAACGTCGACTTCCCCAGGCTGCGGGCCAGCGGCTCGTTGCCGCCCATCGCGATCAGGAGGCGCCCGTAGGGCGAACGGTGGACCCGCCAGGCGTAGAAGAATATCGCGACGACGACGGCGGTCATGATCACCAGCCACAGGGACTCGTTGTCCTTGACGTGGCCGATGTCGAAGGGGAAGCTGAGCCCTCCCATGCCGCGCGCGCCACCGGTGAGGTCGTCCTGGGTGGTCGCCAGGATCTGGACGGCAGCGGCGAACCCGAGCGTGCCTACGAGCACGCCGTCGGTGTCGGGGGCGGCGATGAGCCATCCGACGAGGAGCCCGGCCGCGCCGGCGACGAGGCTCGCGGCGGCGGCGCAGACGAGGAACTGGAATGGCTCCCCGAACGGCCAGTCGACCTGGACGTACAGCACTCCGAAGGTGTACATCCCGATGCCCCAGAACCCGACGACGCCGAAGTTCGCGATCCGGGCGAGCCCCAGCTGGAGGTGGAGCAGCAGCGCGAGGCCGATCACCATCACGACCTGGAACAGCCCCGTGATCAGAAACGCGTCGAGCATGTCCCTACACCTTCGCCGTCTCGGTGAGCCGCCTGCCGCGCACCTTCAGGACGACGACGAAGGCGACGATCAGCACCAGCTGCGCGTACATGACCTGGTCGAACTGGAGCGCCATGGCGGCCAGCGCCACGCTCGTGACCACCCCGACGACGATGACGCCGCTGAGCCCCCAGCTGCCTCCCACGAGGGCCACCATCAGGATGAGGAGGAACTGTCGCCAGCCGAGCAGCGGCGAGACGTTCGACCCGACGCCGTAGAACGCGCCGGCCAGCCCGCCGGCGACGCCGGCGATGAACCAGATCAGCGTCGTGACGGCGAGCGGCCGGATCCCGCTCACCTTCGCCAGGTTCTCGTCGTTGGCAAGCGCCCGGATCTGGAGGCCGTACCTGGATCGCTGGATGAAGGCCCAGATCAGCAGGGAGAGCACCGCGACGCTCACGACGGCGAGCAGGCGGAACGACGTCACGCCGACGCCGAGCACCATGATCGTGTCGGGTGGTGGGACGTCGAAGAACCGCACCGGGTAGCCGAAGACGAACTGCAGGCCGTGCCGCAGGAAGATCGACAGCCCGAAGGAGATGATGATCATCTCCAGCCCGCCGACGCCGCGTCGCTTCGCCGGCCGGAAGATGAGGAGATACGTGGCGACGCTGAGGACGCCCGCCAGCAGCCCGGTGGGGATCAGGACGGTGTAGAAGTCGAGGCCGTACGTCGTGTTGAGCCACATCCCGAAGTAGGCCCCGAGCGTGATGGTCTCCGAGTAGGCCACGTTGATGAGGCCGGTGAGCTTGTACAGCAGGGCGAAGCCGAGCGCGGCGAGGACGAGGGGCGCGTTCTCGGTGAGACCGATGACGAGGGACTGGGTGATGAAGTCCAGGTCCATCAGGCGTCGTCCCCGTCTCGGGGCGGGACGGGATCACGGCGCGCGACGGTGCAGTCCCGCCGGGATCCGTTGCCCCCCGACCGCGCGCCTCTGGTCATCACTCGCCCTCGTGACGGAGTCGGTGCGCACCACCGATCTTGACTGATGGTCTCCTGAACGCGATCGAAGATCAAGAGCAGAGGGCGACTCGCCAGCCCGTCGACCAGGAGGATCTCCGAGTCACGCAGCGTCCCCGCGCATGCGCGCCTATCATCGATTATCGAGGATGGTACATGACGCGCACCGGGCAATGCAAGCGATGATCGATGGCCCCGACGGGTGGGGACAGGGCCGGAGGACACCATGGCGATAGACGTGGGCGCGACGGCAGACCGGCCGGTCGGCGGTCTCCTCAAGGTGCTCGCGGCGGCAGCAGCGATGGGAACCCTCGGGCCGGTCGCGGCCCTTGCGTACGGACAGGGCGTCGAACCCGCGACGTTCAGTGCCCTCCGGGCGGGGATCGGCGCCACGATCCTGGGTGCGCTCGTCCTCTCCCGCCGCCAGCCGTCCGTCAGCCTCGCCCGGCTGCCGTCCCGGCAGCGGGCGATGCTCGCGCTGGCCGTGGCCGTCAACGGCCTGATGAACCTCGTCCTGTTCTTCGCCTTCGGGGCGATGGCCGTCGGGCTCGTCATGGTCATCTTCTACAGCTACCCGGTGATCGTGGCGCTGATATCCGCCGCCCTCGGCCGGGAGCGGCTCACGCCCGTCCGGATCCTCGCGCTCGCCGTCGCCTGTGCGGGGCTCGCGCTCGTGCTCGGCAGCCAGCTCGGTCCCGAGGCCCATGCGACCGCTGTCGGCATGGCGCTGGCCGGCATCGCCGCGACCTGCCACGCGGTCTACCTGGTGGCGGTCCGCGGTGGGTTCGACGATGTGCCCGGCGTCCAGGCCACCGCGGTCGTCCTCGTCGGCGGGCTGGCGATCTCGGGCACGGCCGCGCTCGTGATCGGTGGAGCGGGCGCGGCGGGCGAGTGGCTCGCGTCGCCTGTCGCCTGGGCCGCGATCCTGTGCGCCGGGACCATCGGCGCGCTGCCCAAGGTCTGGATCATCGGTGGCGTGCGCCTCATCGGCGCCACCCGGGCGGCCGTGGCCTTGCTGACGGAGCCGGTCGTCGCGGTCGTCGTCGCGGCGCTGGCCCTCGGCCAGCAGCTCACCGTGCTCGAGCTTGTCGGCGGGGCGGCGATCCTCGTCGCCGTGGTGGTCGTGCAGCTGCCACCCCGGGTCTCGCCCGAACGCGTCGTGGTGGAAGTGGGCTGACGCCCGTTCTCAGCGGGGGCGGACGTGGTGGGCCCGGCCGGCCTTGGCCCGCGGCTTGCGGCGCATCCGGCCCAGGCGGGAGAGCCCGGCCGGGCTCTCCCGCCCCGCGGTGACGGTGGAGGCGTGGCTCCGTGACGATCGGCGCCCGTCAGCCGTCGGCGCGCAGGATGCCGCGAACCTGCTCCGCAACCCTCGCGGCCGACAGCCCGTAGATGTCGAGGAGGGCCTCGTTCGGTCCCGACTCCGGGTAGAGGTCCTGCAGGCCGATCCGCGAGACGCGGGTCGGACGGTGCTCCCCGAGCGTCTCCGCGACGGCGCCCCCGAGCCCGCCGATGATGGTGTGCTCCTCGACCGTGATGACCCGGCCGGTCCGCTCCGCGGCGGCGACGATCGCCTCCGTATCGAGCGGCTTGATGGTCGGGACGTGGAGGACGTGCGCGTCGATCCCGTCCGTCGCGAGCATCTCGGCGGCGTCCACCACGCGCGGTGTCTGGGTCCCCGTGCTCACGAGCGTCACATCGGCGCCTTCACGAACGACGACGGCCTTCCCGAGCTCGAACCGGTACGAGTCGTCGAAGAGGCGCTGCGTCGCGTCGCGGACGAGTCGGACGTAGACCGGGCCGTCGTAGCCCGCTGCCCAGCGCAGCACCTGTGCGGCCTCGACGTCATCGGCCGGGGCGACGGTCACCATGCCGGGCATCGCCCGCATGATCGAGAGGTCGTCCACGATGATGTGGCTCATCCCCGTCTGTCCGGTGAAGAGCCCCGCATAGCCGGCGGTGATCTTCACCGGGAGTCCCGTCTGCGCGATGAGGACCCGGATCTGGTCGAGCGGCCGGACGACGGCGAACGACACGAACGTGCTGATGAACGGGATCAGGCCCATCGTCGCGAGCCCGGCGGCGACGCCGAGCATGTTCTGCTCGGCGATCCCCATCTGGAGGTATCGATCCGGGTGCGCCTTCTCGAAGATGTCCGCCCGCGTCGAGCTCCCGACGTCGCCATCGAGCATGACGATCCGCGGGTCCTCGCCCGCGAGCGTCGCCACCGTCTCGCCGAAGATCTCCCTCATGGGGCGGCCCATCGGCAGCGTCATCGCCCGTCTCCTTCGGTCGCTGGGACCGGCTCGCCAAGGTCCGCCATCGCGATCGCGAACTCGTCCGGCTTGAGCGCGCGCGTGTGCCAGAAGTAGTGGCCCTCCATGTACGAGACGCCCTTGCCCTTGACGGTGTGGGCGATGACGACGACCGGGCGGCCGTCGCCGCGCGCGGCCTCCTGCAGCGTGGAGACCACCGCGGCGATGTCGTGGCCGTCCACCTCGAGCACGCGCCATCCGAAGGCGGTCCACTTGGCGACCAGCTCGCCGGGGATCTGGGGCGGCGTGCGACCGTCCGGGCCCTCTCCGGGCCAGCCGTATTGCTGGAGCCTGTTGTGGTCGACAATCGCGATGAGGTTGTCCAGGCCGTACCGCTCGGCCGACATGGCCGCCTCCCAGACCTCGCCCTCCTGGCACTCGCCGTCGCCGAGCATCACGTACGCACGGCTGTCACGCCCGGTGAGGCGCGCGCCGAGGGCCATCCCCATCGCCGCCGAGATCCCCATCCCGAGCGACCCGCTCGACATGTCGAGGCCCGGCAGCCGCGTCATGTCGGGGTGGCCCTGGAGCCGGGAGTGCGCGGCGTCGAACGTCGAGAGCTCCTCGACGGGGAAGTACCCGCGGAGCGCCATCGCTGCGTAGAGGCCGATCGATGAATGGCCCTTGCTGAGGACGAACCGGTCGCGGTCGGGCCATCGCGGCTCGTCCGGGCGGATGCGCATGACGTGGAAGTAGAGGACGGCGAGGATGTCTGCCGCGGACAGTGGGCCGCCGAGGTGGCCGGCCCTCGCGTGGTTCACGGCTCGGATGACCTCGACGCGGATCCGCCGCGCGACCTCTTCGAGGCGGGCGATCTCGACGGCATCGATGCCGGCGGTCGCGGAAGGCTCGCTCATGACCCGCCCTTCTTCTCGTACGACCCGGAGACCACCGGAGGCGAGAACACGCAGATGAGCTCGAGCGGCTCGGGCCCGTCGGCCTCGGTGGCGTGGAAGGTCCCGGGGGAGACGTGGACGACGACGCCCGGCTCGACCTCGGCGATCTCGTCGGGCGTGACGATGCGGCCCCGCCCGGCGGCGCAGTAGATGGTCTCCTCCTCGGCGGGGTGCACGTGCCCCGACGGCCTCGAGCCCGCGGGGAAGATCGACACGCCGAGCGAGACGTTCTTCGCGCCGCTGTTGTGCGGCCCGAAGTACGAATACCAGGTCCGGCCGGGCAGCGGCACGACCTCCGCCTCGGCGCGCGCGACACGCTTGATCATCCACGTACCTCCCGGGCCGGCTGCCGTCGGGTGCGGCGGGCCGTTCTCGTCCAGAACAATCGATTATCGACGATACGCCGCCGAAGCGAGATGGTCAACCCGTCGTCGGGCGCCGCGTCGCCATCCGGCTGCCCGTCGTCCCTCCGTCGTCATGTGCCACGGGCAGCACGGCGGCCGGTCGGCCCGCTCATCGCGGGGCAAGCGCGCGGGTAGTCGAAGGGTCCGCATGCCTGCCGTCGGGCGCGAGGGGGATGACCGCGACGTGGTCGGCGCCGGCGTGGAGCATCGCGTCCACTCGCGCGCGAAGGGCGTCTTCGTCCCCGATCGCCACCAGGGAATCCACGAGCGGGTCGTCGAGGGCGTCGATCTGTTCCACGGTGAAGCCGACCCGAGCGAGGCTGTCGCGGTAGTTGGGATGCTTGAGGTACCGCCCCACGATCGCGCGAGCGGTCGCGCGCGCCTCGGGGCCCGACCCGAGGATCGCCGCCTGGGAGACGACGAGGATCGGCCGGTCCTCGCGGCCCGCCGCGGCGGCGGCCTCGTCGAGTGTCCGCCGCGCCGCGCCGACGTGGGCGACGCCGACGAGGAACGGGAACGCGCCGGCGGTGCGGGTCGCCGCGAGTCGGAGCATCCCCGGCCCGAGCGCCGCCAGGACGAGCGGCGGCTCGGGGCCGACCGGCCCGGCCCACGGCGCGGTGTCATAGGCGTCGAGGTAGGCCCGCATCGCCGCCAGGGGTGGTGTGTACTCGTGACCGCGCACTTCGACCGACGAGCGGTGCGAGACGCCGAGGCCCATGATGAACCGCCCGTCGGACAGGTCCGCGACGGTGCGGGCCCCCGCGCGCGCCGCCATCGCATCCCGCGCGTAGATCGAGGCGATGCCGACCCCGAGCGTGAGCCGGGAGGTCGCGCCGGCCAGCGCGCCGAGGAGCGCGAACGGCTCGCGCGCGGCCGATTCGTTGACCCAGAGAGCGCCGTATCCGAGCCGCTCGACGTCGCCGGCGTAGCGGAGGACATCCGCGGTCGGGATCCCATCGAAGCTCTCCCACACGCCGACCGGGCCGAGTGCGACGCGGAGGTCGAGGGGCGTGGTCATCCTTCTTCTCCCGTCGGTGCGCCCCTGATGAAGAAGAGCCCACCGCGGCGCCGGGGACCGGTGTCGCGGTGGGCTCTCGATGCCCGGGTGAACGAGCCCGGCTCAGCTGTTGCCGGGGAAGACGAGACTCAGGGCACCGCGGCGGCCAGGCTCCGGCCAGCGCTCGGTGACCATCTTCTGCTGGGTGAAGAATCGGACGCCGTCCTCGCCGCGCATCGCGAGGTCTCCGAGAGCGGATTCCTTCGCGCCGCCGAACGACATGTAGCCGGCCGGCACTGGGATCGGGACGTTCACTCCGATCATCGGCACCTCCACCTCGAGCTTGAAGCGCCGTGCCGCACCACCGTCGGTCGTGAAGATCGCGGTCCCGTTGGCGTACTTGTGGCTGTTGATGAGGCCGAGCGCCTCGTCGTACGTCTTCGCGCGGACGATGCCGAGGACCGGCCCGAAGATCTCCTCCCGGTAGATCTCCATCTCCGGCGTGACATGGTCGAAGAGGGTGACGCCGAGGAAGTAGCCGTCGGGATTGTCGGGGTGGTGGAAGGACCGACCGTCGACCACGAGCTCCGCGCCTTCGGCCACACCCGTGTCGATCCAGCGGATGACCGAATCGCGGTGCTCGGCCGAGTAGAGCGGCCCCATGTCCATGCCGGGCTCCATGCCGGGCCCGACCTTGAGGTTGGCGATCCGCTCGAGCATGAGCGGCCGCAGCTTGTCGGCGGTGTCGCCGACGGCGATGAGGAGCGTCTGCGCCATGCAGCGCTCGCCCGCCGACCCATACCCCGAGGCGACCGCCGCGTCGGCCGTCAGCTCCATGTCCGCGTCGGGCAGGACGATCATCGCGTTCTTCGCCGAGGTGTAGGCCCCGACCCGCTTGCCGAGCTTCGTGCCGGTCTCGTACACGTAGCGCCCGACGGCCGTGGACCCGACGAACTGGATCGCCTTGATGTCCGGGTGCTCGACGATCGCCTGCACGGCCTCGCGGCCGCCGTACACGACGTTGAAGACGCCGTCGGGGAGGCCCGCCGCCTTCCAGAGCTCGGCCTGGAGCTGGGTGGCGCCCGGCGTGTGCGAGGACGGCTTGAGGATCATCGTGTTGCCGCAGGCCATGGCGATGGGGTAGATCCACAGGGGGACCATCGCCGGGAAGTTGAACGGCGTGATGGCGGCAGTGACGCCGAGCGGCCCGCGGAGCGTGAAGGCGTCGACGCCGGTGGAGACGTTCGGCGTGTTCAGGCCGGCGAGATGGACCGGCAGGCCGCACGCGAACTCGATGGTCTCGATTCCGCGGGTCACCTCCGCGAACGCGTCGGGGAAGGTCTTCCCGTGGTCGCGGGTGATCAGCGCGGCGAGCTCCTCGCGGTGCTGCCACATCTGCTCGCGGAAGGCGAAGAAGACCTGGCTGCGCGCGATGAGCGGCATGTCGCGCCAGGTCGGGAACGCCGCGCTCGCCGCTGCGACAGCCGTGTCGACCTCAGCGGAGCCGCCTCGCGGTACCCGGCCGATGACCGCGCCCGTCGCGGGGTTGTAGACGGGCCCCGTCTGGTCGGGGAGGACCTCGACCGGGCGGCCGTTGATCCAGTGGGACAGGATGGGCAGCGTCGCGGGCTGCACGACCTCGGTTGTCACGTGCGTGTGCCTCCTTGCGTGTGGGGGGAGCGTACCGCGCCCCGTCTCAACCGACCCGGACGTCGGGGTCGGGCAGGACGAGGTCCCGGATCGCGCCCTGGAGATCGTGATACGACTTGACGAACGCGCGGAGCGTCCGCGCGGATGCCCCGAAGGACTCGAACTCGTCCGGGGTCATGCCGTCGGGCTCGTACGCTCGCCGGAAATCGGGGATGCGCTCGAGGAGGTCGTCGATCATCGCGGGGTCGACCGGCACGTGCATCCGCGGCTCCGGCACGATCCCGCTCGCGTTGAACCGCACCTGCCACGGGTAGGGCATCGTGAGGCTCACTTCCCCCCCGACGAACTCCGTCCAGTGCAGGCGGTGCCGGTAGGCGGCCGCGAGGAGCCGGGACCGGTATCCGCGGTCGCGGAAGATGCCGTACGCGCGCTTGAAGGCCGCGATGCCAGCCCAGTTGGGCGCGTCCGGGTGGACCGCGAGATTGTCGCGATCGACCACGACCTTCATCCAGTCGTCGAGCCGCCCGACCATGATCGTGCAGATCGGCGTCATGGCCGCGGCGTCCCCGCCGGCCGCCGCGTACCGGTCGAGGCCGCGCTCGACCGCCTCGGCGACGGCGAGAGCCTGCGGCACCGTGAAGCTCACCGTGCCGTTGATGTTGACGCCGCGCGCGGTCGCCTCCTCGATAGCGACGAGCCCCGACGCGGTGACCGGGAACTTCACCTGGATGTTGGGGGCGAGCCCGGCGAAGCGCACGCCCTGCTCCACCATCCGGACCGGGTCGCGGTGGTTGGCCGGGTTGGTCTGGAGCGAGAGGCGCCCCATCTGGCCGCGCTCGCGGTCGAACACCGGCCCGAGGACCGCCGCCCCCCGGACGGCCATCTCCTCGATGATCGTCCAGGTGAGCTCCACCTCGGTCCATGCGGGGTGCTCTGCCGCGAGCTCCCGGACGCGCGGTCCGTAGTAGGCCTTCTCCTTCTTCATGACATCGAGCACGATGCTCGGGTTGGACGTGGCCCCCGTCGCGCCGCGCTCGACCGCGTACTCGAGCTCGTCGACGGCGCAGGAGTCGTTCCAGTAGCGGGTGGGCGTCTCCCGCGTCATCCGCAGGAGCGGGCTCTCGGTCGGCTTCATGGTCATCTGGTGATCCTCTCGGCTTCGCCGGAGATGGGATAGGGGACCTCGTCGGTGCCCGGATGGTCGCGGCGCTCCTGGCACTTGTCCGGATCGACCGTGACGGCTCGGGCCGTCGACCGCACGGCGCACCTGCCGTGCACCTCGTATCATCGATTATCGATGCGCTGGAGGCAAGCGGTACTTGCAGCGGTATCCGTCGTTCTGCGCGGGCGCGATCGTCGTCCCGGCCGCGAGCTCCGGCCGGACTGGTCGAGGAGGGGCTGCACGGGTCGCGGCGCCGGTGGCCGGCGGGGTCACGAGCCACGCAACGGCACTTGACTCGACGGGCACGGGTTCCTAGTCTTATCGACAATCGATTATCGAACGTCCCAGTTCCGCCAGTTCCGTGCCCCTTCCGCTACCGCCGGGCACTCGTCGACGAGAGGTGGCCAATGACGAAGATCGTGACGGACTCCCTCCCGGTCCGGCTGGGCGGGTTCCCGGTCGTCCCGACCACGGCTGGCTGAGGGGTCGCGCGTGGCCAGCGTGGTGCTGCTCGGTACCCTCGACACGAAGGGTGCAGAGTACGAGTTCCTGCGCGACCGCGTTCGTGGGCTCGGCTGCGACGTGATCCTCGTCGACGCTGGGGTGCTCAGCGATCCCTCGCCCGGCGACATAGGCGCCGACGAAGTCGCCGCGGCCGCGGGGGAAAGCAGGGCGGCCCTCGCGGCGGCCGGCGACCGCGGGCCGGCGGTCCTGGCGATGGCACGCGGCGCGACAGTGATCGTCAGGCGCCTCCACGACGAGGGCCGGCTCGACGGGATCCTCGGCCTCGGCGGATCCGGCGGCTCGTCGATCGTCTCGGCGGCGATGCAGGCGCTGCCCGTGGGCGTGCCGAAGCTCCTCGTCTCGACGATGGCCTCCGGTGAAACGCGGCCGTACGTCGGCACCACGGACATCGCGATGATGTACTCGGTCGTCGACATCGCCGGGATCAACGGCCTCTCGGAGAGGATCCTCACGAACGCTGCGGCGGGGATCGCCGGGATGGCGAAGGCCGCTGCGTCGTTCGTGTCGCAGCTCTCGCCGAAGCCCCTCATCGGGGCCACGATGTTCGGGGTCACGACCCCCTGCGTCACGGCGGCCCGGGACATCCTCGAGGAGAGGGGATACGAGGTCCTCGTCTTCCATGCCACCGGCTCCGGCGGGAGAGCGATGGAAGCGCTCATGGCGGCGGGCTTCATCACCGGGTCGCTGGACGTCACGACGACCGAGCTCGCGGACGCGCTCGTGGGCGGGATCCACTCGGCCGGGCCGGACCGGCTCGAGATGGCCGGCTCACTCGGGATCCCGCAGGTCGTCTCGCTCGGCGCGCTCGACATGGTGGACTTCGGGCCCCTCGAGACCGTCCCGCCGCAGTTCAGGGACCGCGATCTCTACGTCCACAACGCGACGATCACGCTCGTTCGGACGACCGAGGCGGAGTGCGCGGAGCTGGGGCGGATCATCGCCCGCAAGCTCAACGCGGCGACGGGGCCCCTGGCCGTGTTCATCCCGCTCGGCGGCGTCTCGATGATCGACGTCCCCGGTGCCCCGTTCCACGACCCGGTCGCGGACGCGGCCCTCATCCGTGAGCTGAAGGCCGGCCTCCGGCCCGAGGTCGAAGTGGTCGAGATGGCCACCGACATCAACGATCCAGCGTTCGCGCGTGCGATGGCGGAGCGGCTCGACGACCTGTACCGCCGGTGGGCCGCGGCGAAGGGGGTGAGCCCGGGGGGACCCACATGAACCGAGGCGAGGCGCTGGAGCGCCTGCGCGGGACGGTTGCCGACGGCGGCCCGATCGCGGAGCCGGAGGACGCCCGGTACGTCAGCTACCACACGACGGGTGTGGCCGGCTTCTTCGGGGCGTCGAGCATGGAGGGTCTCCCGACGGAGATCGCGCCCACCGAGAACATGCGGCGCTTCAGGCGGATCACCCGCCACCAAGCAGCCGCGGGCTGACGACCAGTCCCGGGCCGGCGAGTCCGCCCCGGGTCGCACACCGCACAGGAGGATCCACGTGCCGCTCAAGGAAGAAGTCCTCGGCGCATTCCTCGGGGACGGATCGTTCCCGATCGAGTGGGCCTCGGAGAACGAGAAGCTCCTCTTCTGGGTCTTCGACGACCTGCACTGCCCCAAGCCGCTCAGCCCGATGTACGAGGACATCGGCGGCTGGTGGCTCTCGTGCGACCACATGTTCCGCCGCTTCGGCACGCCCTTCGCGACGGACTGGATCTACAAGAAGATCAACGGCTACCTGTACACGACCGCGATCCCGGCCGAGGCCGGCCTCCACGTCGCGACACAGGAATACAACTACGAGACGCAGGCGATCGTCCCCGAGGACGCAGACTACGCCGCGAAGATCGGTGCGTACCTCGGCGCGGTGCTGCCCGTCTACGGGACCAACTTCACCTACTGGTGGCGCACCCGGTTCGTGCCGGAGATGCAGCGCAACTTCGACTACATCGAGTCGATGCTGGACCAGAAGGACCAGCTGAGCCTCGCCGAGGTGGCGGTCCTCCTCGAGGACGCCATCGACATGCACGACCGCCACTGGAAGATCCACTGGATGCTGAACTTCGCGCAGCTCAGCGCGACGCTCAACCTCCAGGCGGTCATGAAGAAGACCCATGGGGAGGTGAACCAGGTCCTCCTCGGCCGGCTGCAGAACTCGGCCAGCGACCGCAACTGGGACAAGATCGAGGCCCTCTGGGAGATGAAGGAAGAGGTCAAGGCGGACCCGGTCCTCTCCGCGGCCTTCGACCACGCGGCCGCGACGGACATCGTCCCGGCCCTCCAGGCCACCGAACGCGGCCGCCGGTTCATCGACGAGCGAGTGGTCCCGTACCAGAAGGAGTTCGGCTGGCACGCGGTCTGGAGCCACGAGTTCATCTACCCGAGCTTCCGCGAGGACATGGTCCCGGTCGTCCAGCTCGTTCGCGACCAGTACGCGTCGGACTACGACTACCCGACGAAGGTCGCCGCCCTCAAGGCCGACATCGATGCCGCCGCGGTGGAGATCCTCGAGGGGCTCTCCGGCGAGGCGCTCGAGGAGATGCGGGCCGCCAACGAGATCAACCTCAAGATGGCGCCGCTCACCCCGGACCATCACTTCTACATCGACCAGGGCGCCAACGCCCACGTCCGCCTCGTCCTCATCGCCCTCGGCGAGAAGCTCGTCGCGATGGGCGTTCTGGACCAGCCGGACGACGTCATCTACTTCCGCTACAACGCCCTGCGCGAGTTCATCGGTGCACCGGACGCCACAACAGGGCGGGCGATCGTCGCGGCCGCGCGCGCCAAGCGCGCCGCGGCGGACGGCATCCGGCCCAAGGACTGGGTGGGCACGGCCACCGCGACGCAGCTCGCGTTCCCCTACCTCAACCTCTGGGGCTTCCCGGACAAGTTCGACCGCCCGCGGGAGCTGAAGGACGGGAAGCTCGCCGGTATCGCCGGATCGCCCGGCGTCGTCGAGGGCGTGGCGCGCGTCGTCACCTCCACGGACGAGTTCGACCTCGTGCGCCAGGGCGAGATCCTGGTGTGCGAGATGACGAACCCGGCCTGGCAGGTCCTCTACGGCAAGATCGCCGCGGTCGTGACGAACGCCGGCGACGTCGTCGCTCACCCGGCCGTCCTCGCCCGCGAGTACGGGATCCCCGCGGTGGTCGGCACGTCGATCGGCACCTACGTGATTCACACCGGCCAGCGCATCCGCGTCGACGGCAACGCCGGCGTGGTCGAGATCCTCAGCACCGAGACGGTCCGCCCGACCATCGGGATCGGGTCCTGAGCCACACCACGATGTCGGACGGCACAGCGATCTCGCGCAGTGTCCTGAGCGACCAGGTCAAGGATCGCCTCCTCCAGGCGATCCTTGACGGCCGCTATCCGCCCGGCGCCAGGATCGTCGAGACCCGGGTGGCCCGGGAGTTCGGCACGAGCCAGGCGCCGGTGCGGGAGGCGCTCCGTGACCTCGAGGCCATCGGCGTCGTGGAGACGACCGCGTTCCGGGGAGCCCGCGTCCGCCGCCCGTCGGCGGCCGAGCTCCTCGAGGCGTTCGGCGTCCGATCGGAGCTCGAGGCTCTGGGTGCCCGGCTCGCGATCTCGCAGCTGACCGAGGCCGACCTCGACGAGCTCGGCCGCTGCGTCCGCGACATGAGGCAGGCCGCCCGCGTCGGAGACGCCCACACGGAGGCCACGGCCGACGCGCGCTTCCACAGCCGGATCGTCGAGGTGACCGGCAACGCCACCCTCGAACGGGTGTGGCGGCACCTCGAGCCGTTCTCGAGGACCTACATCAGCCTTGCCGTGCCGGGAGCGGACCGGCTGAGGATCGCCGACCTCCACGTCCCGGTGCTCGAGGCGCTCCGGCGCCGTGACCCGGAGCTGGCGGCCGACGCCCTGCGCCGCCACTTCGCGACCGCCGCGGAGATGCTCGACATCCTCTGGACGGCGGCCGACGCTCAACCGATCGCCTGACCCGGCGCCGCATCACCACGAACCGCATCGCAACGAGAGGGACCGATGAACGACCAGCTACGACTGTCCGAGGAGATGTCGGCGGGGATGGCGCGCCTGCGCGTGGATGTCTACGGCACCGAGCCCCGCGAGCATGTGCTCGAGGACTTGGACTTCCTCAACTACAGGCTCGCCGACGTCCGGATCTCGCCGGAGGTCACGCTGGACCAGCCGGACATCGTGTGGCGCCAGGGCGGCGACAAGGCGATCTCCTACGACGGTCGTGTCATGACGTTCACCGGCCCCTGGCCGGCCGGCCCGATCCAGAAGGTCGTCGTGGCGATGCTCTCCCTCCGGATGGAGGAAGCCGGCCTGCACCCGTCCCACAGCGCTGCCGTGAACTACCGCGGCAAGACGATGCTGTTCCTCGGGGGCGAGTCGAACCACGGCAAGTCCATGGGCCTCATCGAGGCCGGCCGCCGCGGCGGGCTCCAGGTCGCGTCCGAGACTACGGTCATCAGCGATGACGGGCGCGCCGTCATGGGCTCCGTGGATACCTTCCTGCGCAAGCGCACCGAGGGCACCGAGCGCTCCGACAAAGCCGCCCCCAACAAGGGCGTCGAGAAGTTCTGGGGCGCGATGCCGTCCTGGGGGTTCTACGAGGGGACGCCGAACATCGACCTCGTCATCGTCCCGGCGATCGACGGCAACTTCGACCCGGCCGCGAACGAGCTGATCCCGTTCGAACGCCAGTTCCAGTTCCTCCACTCGCTGCAGAACTACCTGCTGACGAACGAGCTGCTGGCGCCGGGCTTCGTGATGCCGATGGTCGACAACGACGTGCTGCGAGCCAGGCGGGCGGACTTCGTGAACCGGTTCTGCGAGCGGCCGTTCTTCTTCATCCGGGCGGCCACCCCGCAGGTGCTGCTGGACGAGGTGGACAAGGTCGTCTGAGGCTCGGGGGAAGAACGAACGATGCACACCTTCGCCTACGCGCGGCCGGCGACGCTGGCCGAGGCGGTGGCACTGCTCGCGACGCACGGACTCGATGCCCGGCTCCTCGCCGGGGGAACGGACCTGGTCATCCGGTTGCGCGATGGGACGGTCCGTCCGGCCGTCGTCATCGACGTGAAGCGGATCGCAGAGCTCGGCCCGGCGATCCGCGAGGAGCGCGGGCGCCTTGCCGTCGGGGCCACGACCGTCATGACGGACATCGCAGCCGACGAGCGGGTGCGACGCTACTTCCCCGCGCTCGCGGAGGCGGCCGCGGTCGTCGGCTCGGTGCAGATCCGGAACCGGGCCACGCTGGCGGGGAACGTCTGCAACGCGTCGCCCGCCGCGGACACCGCGCCGTCGCTCCTCGTGTATGGGGCGGAGGTCGTCGCGGCCGGGCCGGGCGGCACCCGGCGCATCTCGATGACGGACTTCTTCGTGCGCTCCGGGGTCACGACCCTCGCGCAGGACGAGATCGTCACGGCGGTCGAGCTGCCCCTGCCCACCCGGCGGGCGGGCTCGGTCCATACCCGCCGGACGCGCCGTCGCGGCCACGACCTCGCGTCCGTCACGCTGGCGTGCTCCGTCGACGAGGCCGGCGTGACCCGGATCGCCTACGGCAGCGTGGGGCCGCGGCCCGTCCTCGCCGTCGACGAGAGCGGCGTGCTCGCGGACCCGACCGCGTCGGACGGGGCCCGGGCGGCGATCTTCGAGCGGATGTTCGCCGACGCGAGTCCGTCGCCCCGGTCGATGCGGGCGAGCCCCGAGTACCGCCTCGCGATGCTGCGCGTCCTCGGCGCACGCGCGCTGCGGACGGCGATCGACCGGCTGGCGGAAGGATGAGCGGGATGATCGAGACGGTCCCTGTCCGCGTCACCGTGAACGGGCGCCCGCGCGCGTTCGAGGTCGCCCCGAACCGCACGCTCCTCGAGGTCCTGCGCGAAGACCTCGAGCTCACCGGCACCAAGGAATGCTGTCTCGTGGGGGAGTGCGGCGCATGCACCGTCATCGTGGACGGCCGCTCCGTCGACTCCTGCCTCATGCTCGCCGTCGAAGCCGACGGCGCCGACGTGGCGACGATCGAGGGGCTCGCGGCCGACGGTCGCCTGAGCCCGCTGCAGGAGGCCTTCCTCGACAAGGGCGCCGTCCAGTGCGGCTTCTGCATCCCCGGCCAGGTGATGTCCGCGCAGGCGCTGCTCGCCCTCAACCCGCACCCGACCGTCGCCGAGATCGCCGAGGGCCTTGCCGGCAACCTCTGCCGCTGTGCCTGCTACGAGCAGATCACCGACGCCGTCCTCGCGACCGCCGAGAGGGCGGGGCGATGAGTACGGATCGGATCGGCGGCTCCCCCAACCGCGTCGGCGGCGTCGGCCGGGTCACCGGCAGCCAGCAGTACGTGGCCGATATCCGCCTGCCCAACGTGCTCGAGGCGAAGCTCGTCACGCTCGACTGTGCCCGCGCCCGGATCATCTCGATCGACACGCGCGCGGCCGAGCAGGTGCCCGGCGTCCGCCTTGTCATGACCGCCGCGGACCTCCCGCAGCCCGTCCCGCGGTTCGGGCCGCAGTTCCGGGATCGCCCCGTCCTCGCGGTCGGCGAGACGAAATACCACGGCGAGCCCGTGGCCGCGGTCGCCGCCGACACGAAGGACGCGGCAGAGGAGGCCGCGCGCCTCGTGAAGGTCGAGTACGAGGAGCTGCCGGCCGTCTTCACGGTCGCCGCCGCGCTCGACCCCGCCGCGCCGCTCGTCCAGGACCCGGCCCTCCGCCCGGGCGACCCCAACGCCGGGACGAACATCGTCCGCGAGCACCGGTACGGCTGGGCCGACGTGGACGTGGCCCGGGCCGATCTCGTCGTCGAGAACACGTACACGTTCCCGATGGTCACCCACTTCGCGATCGAGCCCCACGGCTTCATGGCCGCGCCCGATGGCGACGGGATCGCCTGCTGGAGCTCGATCCAGCACCCGTACCTCCTCCAGAGGACACTTGCCACGGTCTTCGGCCTCCCGCTCGCGAAGGTCCGGGTGTTCGCGCCCGATCCGGGCGGCGGCTTCGGCGGAAAGCAGAACCCCAAGCTCGAGCCGCTCGTCACCTTCATGGCCCTCCGGACCGGCCGGCCGGTACGCCTCATCCTCTCGCTCGAGGAGACGTTCCAGGCGGTGCGCCGCACCTCGGCCGAGGTGCGCGTCCGGACGGGGTTCCAGGCGGATGGGCGGATCGCCTTCCAGGACATCGCGGCGGACTACCTCGCCGGCGCATACGTGGACATCGCCGACCGGGCCGTGAGCAAGGGCAGCTATCCCGCCTGCGGGCCCTACCGCGTGCCCGCGGCGCGGATCGTCGCCCGCACCATCCTCTCCCACACGACGCCATCGACCGCGTTCCGCGGATTCGGGAACCCGCAGGCGAACTGGGCCGTCGAGTCGAATCTCGACGAGGGCGCCCGCGCTCTCGGGATCGACCGTCTCGAGATCCGCCTGCGCAACCTCGCCCGCCACGGCGAGGCGTTCATCCCGGGCGACACCCCGGCCGACGGGGAATGGGAGCAGACCATCCGCAGGGCTGCCGAGCTCATCGGGTGGGGGAGCCCGCTCCCGCCCGGGCGCGGCCGGGGGATCGCCCTCGGCATCAAGTCGGGCCCCACGACCGGACTCTCCTACTCCACGGTGCGTCTCCTCGGCGACGGCAGCGTCCTCGTGTACGCGGGGACGTCCGACATGGGTCAGGGCGCGCGCACCGTCTACGCGCAGATCGCGGCCGAGGAGCTGGGGGCGCCGCTCGACTGGATCACCGTGGTCATGGGCGACACCTTCAGCGTCCCGTACGACCAGCAGACCTCGGCCAGTCGGTCCACCGTCCTCATGGGCAATGCCGTCCTCCGCGCGTGCCGTGACATCCAGGCGCAGCTCCGGGCGATGGCGGCCCGGCTCCACGGCGCCGAGGCGGACGCGATCGTCGTCGATCGCGGCGTCGTCCGGTTGCCGGACCGCGAGCTCACCGTCCTCGAGGTGCTCAAGCCGGGCCTTGGCAAGCTCGGCGGCGAGCTCATCGGGAACGGCGAGATGCGCAAGGAGGACGAGCCCGGCCATCCCCTCGGCGGAAGCCCGGCGTTCTTCGAGTTCAACTGCACTGCCATCGAGGCCGAGGTCGACGAGGCGACCGGCGACGTCACGCTCGTGCGCCACGTGACGGTCTCCGACGTCGGGAAGGCGCTCAACCCGCTCCAGGTGCGGATGCAGGATGAGGGTGCCGCGATCATGGGCCTCGGCCACACGCTCATGGAGCACTACATCTTCGACGCGACCGGCCGGATCCGGAACCTCGGCGCCATCGACTACCGGATCCCGACGAGCATGGACCTGCCTCTCGAGCTCGTGAGCGAGATCGTCGAGAACGAGGACGGGCCCGGCCCCTACGGGTCCAAGGGCATGAGCGAAGGGGCCCTCCTCTGCGTCGCGCCTGCGGTCGCCGCTGCGGTCCGGGACGCGTCGGGCGCGGTCATCCGCGACCTGCCGCTGACGCCGGAGCGTGTCTGGCGGGCGCTCCAGGAGCGCGATCGGGAGGCGCCATGAGCCACCAGGAGGCGAAGCGATGACCACGCCGATCGACATCGGTCCCATCGGTGCCCTCCCGCCGGAGCAGGTGCTCCGCGCGGCCGGGCTCGTCCGCCAGGGCCGGATGATCTCGATGGCCGCCGTCCGCTACCCGGGTATGCCCCTGTTCCCGGGTCACCCCCCGTTCCAGGTGCTCAACTACCGGACCCCGCGCGGGATCCGCGTCACCGGCGCGCAGCCGTGGGGCCCGATCAACGACGCGGGCCTCGGGTACATGGCGGAGTACGTCATGGCCACGTCGCACTCCGGCGCCCACATGGACGCGCTCGCGCACATGACCCTCGCCGACGACATGCACTGGTACGGCGGCGGCAACGCCGACGAGCACCTCACCGACTTCGGTCCCGCTCACCTCGACGCGTCGACGATGCCGCCGTTCTTCACGCGCGGGATCCTCATCGACGCGGCGGGCCACCGCGGCGTCGACTGCCTGCCGAAGGGATCGCCGATCGACGCGACCGAGATGGAGGCGATCTGCGCGGCCGAGGGCGTGACCGTCGGGCCGTGGGACGTCGTCGTCATCCGGACCGGCTACATGAGCCTCTGGCCGGACGCCGAGCGGATGGCCGCGCACAAGACTCCCGGCCCGGACGTCTCGACCGCGCGCTGGCTCCTCGAGCGCGGCGTCGTCGCGAGCGGGACGGACACGGAGACGTACGAGGTCCAGCCGGCCCCCGACCCGGGCCCCACCGGCAACCCGCAGCCGGTCCACACCGCGCTGCTCATCGAGAACGGCGTCTACATCATGGAGAGCCTCGACCTCGAGGAGCTCGCCCGCTCGCGCATCTACGAGTTCCTCTTCGTCGCCCTCCCCGTGAAGATCCGCGGCGCCACCGGGTCGATGGTCGATCCCGTGGCCGTCTACTGAGCCGGTCCCCCCGCAGCTGTCCCGAAGGAGATCACGCCGTGCCTGAGACCATGGAGGCGCTCGTCGTCCTCGAGCCGAACCGCTTCGAGATCCGGGAGGTCCCGATCCCGGTGCCCGGCTCGAACGAGGTCCTCGCGCGGGTCCGCGCGGTCTCGATCTGCGGGACGGACGCGCACCTGGTGCGCGGCGACTATCCCGGCTTCTGGCCGCCCGCGTTCCCGTTCATCCCTGGTCACGAATGGGCCGGCGAGATCGCGGCGCTCGGGCCGGGTGCCGACCTGCACGGCTGGAACGTGGGCGATCGGGTGGCCGGCACCTCCCACGACGCGTGCGGCGTCTGCCAGAAGTGCGTCGAGGGCCGCTACAACCTCTGCGAGAACTATGGGCGGCCGGGGCTCCACAAGCAGTACGGCCACAGCGTCCAGGGCGCCGACGCGACGTTCGTCGTCCATGGCGTCAAGACGATCTTCGCGCTGCCGGATGGCCTCACGTTCGACGAAGGTGCCGTCGTCGACCCCGCGTCGATCGCGCTCCACGTGGCGAACCGCGGCAACGTGAGCCCGGGCGACACGGTCGTGATCACCGGCGCCGGCGCGATCGGCCTGCTCGGCGGCGACGCGGCCCGGATCCGTGGCGCGGCGCGCGTGATCCTCATCGAGCGCAACGAGCTCCGTCTCGCGAAGGCGCGGGCGATGGGCTTCGAGACGGTCGACTCGAGCGCCGGTGACCCGGTCGCCACGGTGCGCCAGATGACGGGCGGTCTCGGAGCGGACGTCGTCCTCGAGTGCGCCGGCGTCCCGGTCACCGTGCAGTGGGCGCTCGGCATGCTCCGGCGCGGCGGTCGCTGTGCCGCGGTGGGGATCCCGACCCAGGGCTGCGAGATCGCCATGCAGAAGCTCGTCCTCGACGAGCTGGAGCTGGTCGGGTGCCGCGCCTCGGCGGGCGAGATGCGGCGCGTCATGCCGCTCGTCGAGCAGGGCCGGATGCGCGTGCGCGAGGTCATGACGCATCGCTTCCCGCTCGCCGAGTATGGGCAGGCGCTCGCGACGTTCAACGACCCCGCGAGCGGGGCGATCAAGATCATCATCACGCCCTGACGGCGGCCGCGCCGGGGCGCGGGTCCACCCGATCGGCGTTCCAGTGGAGTCGCTCCGTGAGATACGTCTACGACTGCGACGACCGCCATGACGGCCTGACCCTCGCGGAGGTCAAGCGGATCGTCGGCGGGAAGGCCGCGAACCTCACCGTCATGGCGGTCGACCTCGGCCTGCCCGTGCCGCCGGCGTTCACGATCACGACGGCTGCGTGCAACGAGTTCCTCGCTCACGGCTGGCCGGACGGTCTCGACGCCGAGCTGCGCGGGCACATGGCCCGGATGGAGCGGCTCGTTGGCCGGGGATTCGGCGACCCGGCCGACCCGCTCCTCGTCAGCGTCAGGTCGGGTGCACCCGTCTCGATGCCCGGGATGATGGACACCATCCTCAACCTCGGGCTCACGGATGCCACGACGGCGGGGCTCGCCGCCTCCTCCGGCAGCGAGAAGTTCGCCGCCAACTGCCGTCGCCGATTCGTCGTGATGTTCCGCGACATCGTCGGCGTCGAGGACGTGCCCGAGGATCCCTGGGCGCAGCTGCGGGCGGCGGTCGAGGCGGTCTTCCGCTCCTGGAACAGCGACCGGGCGCGCACGTATCGCGAGCGCGAGGGCATCCCCGACGACCTCGGGACGGCGGTGACGGTCCAGGCGATGGTCTTCGGCAACCGCAGCGTCGACTCCGGGACCGGCGTCCTCTTCACCCGCAACCCCGCCACCGGCGAATCCGACCTGTACGGCGACGTGATGTTCAACGCCCAGGGCGAGGACGTCGTCGCCGGCACCCACCAGACCGAGCCGATCTCGGTCCTGGATGAGCGGATGCCCGAGGTGGGGCGCGAGCTCCGCCACTACGCGACGCGCCTGGAGCGCCACCACCGGGACCTCTGCGACATCGAGTTCACCATCGAGCACGGGAAGCTGTGGATGCTCCAGTGCCGGGTCGGGAAGCGCAGCCCGCACGCCGCACTGCGGATCGCCATCGACATGGCCGAGTCGCCGGGGTTCCCGCTCACCCGCGAGGAGGCCCTGTTCCGCGTCGCGGAGGTCCTCGCCGACCCCCCGACCGTGGTGACCGAGCGGCGGACCGATGTCGCGGCGCTCGCGTCCGGTCTGCCCGCGTCGCCCGGCATCGCCTGCGGCGAGGTCGCGACGACGCCCGAGGCCGCCGTCGCCGTCGCAGAGGCCGGTCGGCCGGTCATCCTGGTCCGGGCCGAGACCTCTCCGGACGATGTCCACGGCATGGCGAAGGCGGCCGGGATCCTCACGTCGAAGGGTGGGCTCGCGAGCCATGCGGCCGTCGTGGCCCGGGGGTGGGGGATCCCCGCGGTCGTGGGTGCCGCCGCCGTGGAGGTCGGGGCCGACGCGATCGTCGTCGCCGGGACGCGGATCGCGGTCGGCGAGACGATGACGATCGACGGCAGCACGGGCGAGATCTTCGCGGGAGCCGTCGGCGGCGAGCGGACGGTCGTCCCGGAGGCGGCGACGCTGCTCGGGTGGGCGCGCGAGCTCGGGATCGCGGTCGGCAAGGCGGCGCCCGAGGCGGGTGCGGCAGCCGAGGCGCCCGACCGGGCGGAGCTCGAGGCCGGCCCGGCGGAGCGGGACCTGGTCCTCCGGGCCGTGTTCATCAAGGGCTTCGTCCTCCCGACGAGCCTCGCGGCGGCGACCCTGTCGACCCCCGACGAGATGGCGGGCATGCTCGACCGGCTCGTCGCGGATGGCCTCGCGGAGATGGGTGCCGGGCAGTTCCGCCTGACGGCGGACGGCAAGGCGATGGCGCACGAGCTCATCGCCGCCGACCGGGAGGCATGGGGCGTCGACGAGGCCCTTGCCGCGCTCGACTCGTTCCTCGTGCTCGACCACCGGATGAAGGAGACGGTCACCGCCTGGCAGATGCGCGAGGTCGACGGCATGCAGGTCCTCAACGATCACGCTGACCCTGCGTACGACGCCGAGATCCTCGCCGGGCTCGCCGCCCTGCACGTGGATGCGGACGCCTGGCTGGCGCCGCTCACCGGGCGACTCCCGCGGCTCGCCACATACCGTGCCCGGCTCCAGCGGGCCGCCGACCTCGTGGCGGGCGGGGATCGGCGCTACGTCGCCTCGCCGCGTCCGGACGTGGACAGCTTCCACAGCGCCTGGTTCGAGCTCCACGAGGACCTCATCGTCCTCGCCGGCCGCAGCCGCGAAGGCGAGGTGGCCGCCGGCCGCGCGTGACCGGGAAGCGGGCGGCGCCGGCGACCCGGCGCCCGATCGCGCCGCAGACGCGGCGCCCGATGGAGGAGCAGCGGTGACGGTCGAAGGCCTGAGGATCATCGTGACAGGGGCGTCGAGCGGGCTCGGAGCCCACACGGTCCGGCACCTCGTCCGAGGCGGCGCGCACGTCGTCGCGGCGGCTCGTAGAGCCGACCGCCTCGAGCGCCTCTCCGCGGACCTCGCGTCGGGTCCCGGACGCATCGTCACGATCCCGGCCGACGTCACGGTCGATGCCGATGCCTGTGCGATCGTCGATGCCGCCGTTGCCGCGTTCGGCGGGATCGACGCGCTCGTCAACAACGCCGGCAGCGAGGTGCAGGCGCCCATCGACGCCCTCGACGAGCGCGACCTCGAGTGGATGCTCCGCGCGAACGTCATGAGCGTGTTCCTCGTCACGCGCGCGGCGCTCCCCGAGTTGCGGAAGAGCCGCGGCGCCGTCGTGAACCTGGGGTCGACCGTCGTCGCACGACCGCCCCGCGGGCGCTTCGGCTACGTGGCGAGCAAGGGCGCGGTCGAGGCGATGAGCCGGGCGCTCGCCGTCGACCTCGGCCGCTACGGCGTCCGCGTCAACGTCATCCGGCCCGGGATCGTCCCGTCGGAGCTGCGCGGCTCCACCGAGGAGGAGGAGCGGGCCCGCTTCTCGACCGGCTCCGTCTTCCCGAAGCAGGCGCTCTCGCTGGTTGGCGACGCGATGGACGTCGCCGGGGCGGTGGCGTGGCTGTGCGGCGAAGGCGGTCGGTGGGTGACCGGTGCGGTCATCGACGTCGACGGTGGCTACGCGCTCGGCGTGGCGGATCCACCCGTCTGACGGGCCCTACGGCGTGACGACGATCTTGATCGCCCCGCTCGATCGGTCGCTGAAGGTCGCGAGCGCCTCCGGGTAGTCCGCGAGCGCGAAGCGGTGCGTGACCATCTCGCGCACGCGCATCCGGCCCTGCTCCACGTGCGGCATGACGCGTCGCATCTCACCCGCGGAGGCGCGCGAGCCGACGAGCTCGAGCTCGTCGAGGACGAGCTTCTGCATCGGGATCTCGACCCCGACCGTCGGGATGCCGACCGCGGCACAGCGTCCGCCGCGTCGGAGCATCCCGAGCGCCCAGACGATCGCCTCGGGGACGCCGGCGCACTCGAGCGCGACGTCTGCGCCGAGGCCGTCGGTCAGGTCGCGGACGGCTCTCACGGGGTCGCCGGCGGTGTAGTCGACCGTCTCGAAGCCGAGCGCTGCGGCCTTCGCGAGACGCCGGCCCCGACCCACGACCATGACGCGACCGGCGCCCCGGATGCGCGCGGCATCGCCGCCGAGCAGGCCGATCGCGCCCGCACCGGTGATCACGACGGCATCCCCGGGCGTGACCCCGCCGCGGTTCGCGACGTGAAGCGCGATCGAGGCGGGGTCGATGAGCGCGCCATCCTCGAAGCTCAGGGAGTCGGGGAGGCGGAAGATGCACTTCACGCCGTGCACGACGTACGTCGCGTCCGCGCCCTGGACGTTGTGGCCGTACTGCCGGTGGAGCCCCTCGCGGCCGTAGTTCTCGCACAGGTTGTAGCGACCCTCGACACACTCGCGGCACACGCCGCATGCGTCGTGGGAGGTGCCGGCCACCCTGTCGCCGACCTTCCACCCGTAGCGCTCCGCGCCAGGCCCGAGCGCCGCGATCTCGCCGGCCCACTCGTGGCCGGGGATGAACGGGAACGCGGGCGGCCAGAACCCCGGGTAGTCACCCCGGATGAGGTGCGCGTCGGTGCCGCAGATCGACACGGCGCGGACCCGCGCGAGGACCTCGTTCGTTCCGGGCACCGGGACCGGGACCTCCCGGATCTCGACGCGGCTCGGCTCGAGGACGACGAGCGCCTGCATGGTCGCGGACATCGCGGGACCTCTCGCGGGGTGGGACGGGACCGACGGGGGAGGTAGCGCTGCGAGGTCAGCTGCCCGGGATCGCGCCCGTCAGCTTGTCGTAGAGCGACCCGGCGTTGAGGTTCTGGATGTAGTCGAGCATGTAGCCCTGCCCGATGTCGACCGGGCCGAAGCGGTCCCGGAAGTCCACCCGGGCGACCGTCTCCTCGCGCGTCCAGCCGTTCGCGATCGCCGTCGCGACGGCGGTCTTCCATTCCATGAGGTGCGATCGCTGGACGTCGAGGTACTGCTGCGACACGACCGGTCCGTGTCCCGGCACGATCCAGTCGACGTCCAGGGTCCGGATCCGCTCGAGCGCGTCGAGCCACTCGGCGACGTTCGACGTCATGAGCCACGTCTGGCACCCCGAGAAGATCGTGTCGCCGGTGAACACGACTCGCTCCTCGGGGACGTGGACGGCGAGCTGGCCCGGCGTGTGCCCCGGCGTGTGGAGCAGGTTGAAGGTGTGGTCGCCGACCCGGAGCATGAGGTCGCCGGTGAAGACGATCCTCCCCTTGTTCGGGTCGCGGTAGTACTCCTCGCGGTCCGGCCAGAGCTCCGCACCTTCCGGGTCGTCGAGGTCGGTGCCCTGCGCGGTCGGCCCGGGGACCGACTCCCTCGCGTAGGCGAACGGGTCGAGCTCCGGGTAGACGACCATGAAGCGCTCGTACAGGCCCCGGTGGTTGACGACCGTCCCGGCACCCTTGAAGTAGTAGTTGCCGAAGATGTGGTCGACGTGGTGCTCGGTGTTGATGATGTACCGGATCGGACCGTGCGCCTCGGCGAGCTTCCGCATCGCGACGGCCTTCGTCGGCAGCTGCGGTGTGTCCACGACCACGACGCCATCCGAGGTCGTCACGAAGCTCGGGTTGCACCCGCGCAGCTTCGTGTTCGTGAAGACGTTCGCGGTGACCTGCTCCATCTGCATGCGAGGGGACCCCTTTCCGGGCGCTACTGGGTCGCGGTGAGGCCGCCGTCGACACCGAGGATCTGGCCGGTGACGAACGACGAGGCGTCCGAGCAGAAGAACAGGACCGGGCCCACCAGGTCGGCGGTCTCGCCGACGCGGCCGAGCGGGATCCTGCCGACGACGCCCGCCTTGAATGCCGGGTCGCCGAGGAGCATGGCGACCTGCGGCGTGTCGACGAAGGTCGGGGCGATCGCGTTGCACGTGATCCCGTACTTCGCCCACTCGGTCGCCCACTGGCGCGTGAGGGAGCTGATCGCGCCCTTCGCGGCGACATACGCCGAGTAGCCCGAGTTGATGCCGAGGTTCGCGCGCACGGACGAGATGTTCACGACCCGCCCGCCGCGACCGCCGGCGATCATCGCCTTCACCGCGGCCTGGGTCGCCACGAGCGTGCTGCGGAGATTGAGATCGAAGATCCAGTCCCAGTCCTTGAGCGGATACTCCTCGGCCGGGAAGATCACGCGCCCCGCTCCGCCGCCCACTGCGTTGACGATGATGTCCAGCCTCCCGACCCCCGCGCCCGTCTCGGCGACGATCCGCCCCGCCTC
>JBAWVU010000001.1:0-35352 GCA_037147135.1 Chloroflexota bacterium | reverse complement strand
GTGATCTGCCGATCTCGGGCGCCTGACCAGGGCGGCGCAAGGTGGGATTGTCCGGTCAGGGAGGCCACCGTGCCACCGCGCATTCATCGCGGGTAGATCAGGTGGGTCACCCACCTCTCGCGTGGGGTGAGAAACGTCCGCTTCGGCATGTGCCTTGTTGGATCTGGTGGCTTTGCGTGGCAGCCGACTTCGGCTGCCACGCAAAGACCGGTGCGAGACTAGCCGTTCGCCAGCTGGAACTTGTTCAGCTTCTTGTAGAAGCCCGACTCGGCGAGGGCCGTGTAGGACTCCCTCCAGAGCTCGTACAGCTCGTTGTAGATCTCGTGGTTCTTCGCGTCGGGCTCATAGGTCCCGGTCTTGTGGAGCATCGCATCGCAGCCTTCTGCGACTGTCTTGAACACGCCGGAACCGACGCCGCCCAGGATGGCCGCGCCGATGACCGTGCACTCGCCTTCCTGCATGGAAGACGTGGGGCTGCCGTAGATGTCGGCCTGGATCTGGCACCAGAGCGGGGACTTGGTCGATCCGCCGCTCATCATGATCTCGCGCTGCGGCACGAACCGCTGGAAGGCCTCGACGATGTCACGGGCCTCGAAGGTGACGCCCTCCATGACCGCTCGGGCCATCGAGCCGAACTCGGACTTGAAGCTCAGGCCGAAGAAGCCGGCACGCGCCAGGTTGTCATAGTGAGGCGCAACCGAGCCGGCAAGGTACGGATGGAAGAACACGCCGTGGCTGCCGACCGGCACGGACTTGGCATGCTCATTCATGATCACGAAGGGATCGACCTTCGTGAAGGGCTCGACCAGCTTCACCATGTGGCCGACGTTGTCGCGGAACCAGCGATACGCGCCGCCGGCCGCTGCCTGGATGCCTTCGGCCTCCCACGTCTTGACCGGGAACGCATGCGCCGACAGGCTGACGGCCATGGTCTCGTCGTACTTGGGCGAGTTGAGGTGGGCGACGCTCACGCCCGCCGTGCCGAAGGTGACTTCGCACAGCCCCTCGTCGATCACGCCAGCACCGATCGCGGCGCACTGCTGGTCGCCACCACCCGTGCAGATCGGCATACCGATCGGCAGGCCGGTCCGCTCGTGGGCGTACTTGTCGATGGTGCCGACCTGCCAGCCCGATCCGACCAGCTGCGGGAGCTTGTCCATCGGCATGCCGAAGTCGTCGCAGAGCTCCTTGCTCCACTCCATCGACTGGATGTCCATCAGCCCGTACAGCGAGGCGTTGGACCAGTCGTCGAACCAGCCGTCCTTCGCGCCGAGCTCGTGGAGGAAGTACTCCTGCGTGAGGAGCACCTTGTCCGCGGCGTCGAAGACTTCCGGCTCGTTCTCCATCACCCACTTGATCTTGCCGGCGGACCAGATCTGGCCGACGGGCAATCCGGTGATCTTGAAGTACCGGCTCTCGGGCAGCACATCACGCATCCACGCGAGCTGCTCGGTGTGCCGACCGTCCTGCCAGGAGATGCCCATGCCGTCGCGCAGGACCTTGCCCTGCTTATCGACGTACAGGTGCAGCGCGCGCTGCGTGGACAGCCCCATGCCGGCGACATCTTCCGGATTGACGCCGCTGGCCTTCAGGACATCCGCCAACGCCTGGAAGTTGGCTTCCATGAGCATGTTGACGTCTTGATCGGTCCAGCCGGGCTTCGGGTAGACGCACGAGTACTCGCGGTACCCCTGGCCCATGATGTTGCCCTGAAGGTCATAGATCTTGCACTTGACGCCGGTGGTGCCGTTGTCAAGTCCGAGAAGATACTTCTGCGCCATGTTGAGTCTGGTCCTCCCTAGGTGTGGTCTAGACATCCCAGAGCTGGCGTGCTACCCAGTGACGCGACTCCGACCGTACGAGCGCCTGCCCGAAGCACCCGCGCAGATGGTCACGTCCTTGTCACCTGGTTGAGAGCAACGATCACCTCCTCACGGAGCTGTACTCGGATGCGGTCGTCGAAGCGGCCAAGGAGTGTCGACTCAGCCGTTCGTGTCCGTCCAGCCGAAATCCTGCCACAGGGCAAGCGGAATCAGCCGGTCGATCCGGTCAAGAGCATACGTGGGTTGGCCTTCGGCGGGCCATCCCGCGAGGATCTCGGGAGAGGTCTCGCCCGTGAACACCACGGCGGTGTCCATGCCCGAGTCGATCCCCATCTTGATCTCGGTGTAGAGACGATCACCGGTGGTGATGCATTGCGAAGTCTTGAGCCCGACCACGTTCATGATCGTGTCCAGCATGACTCGGCTGGGCTTGCCGCAGTTGACCGCCAGCTTCATCTGGGTCGCGTCTTCCAGGGCAGCGACGACCGCCCCGGCATCCAGCTCGCCCCGCCCGCCGGGGAACGGGCAGAAGTGGTCGGCGTTCGTGCAGATCAGCTTCGCCCGCCGGTAGTACCACATGGCTTCGAAGCCGATCTGGAGCTTCTTCCAGGTCAGCGTCCGGTCGTAGCTGGCGACGACGATGTCGATCTCTTCCGGGTTCTCCGACATCTTGATGCCGTTCTCGCGGAACGAACGGATGAGGGGCTCCTCGCTGATCGGAAAGACGACTGCATCCGGAGCGTTCTGCAGGAGCCATTGCGTGGTGGTGAAGACGGTGGTGACGATCTCCTCTGACGGTGTGGGCAGCCCCAGCTTGGTCAGCTTGTCCACATACATCTGGACATCGCGAGTGGGGTTGTTCGAGAGGAATACCACGCGCTTGCCCAGCTCACGCAGCTTGATGATGAGCCGATAGGCGCCTGGCAGCAGAGCACTGCCGAGATATATCGTGCCATCCAGGTCGAAGATGTATCCGTCGTACATCCGCTGCGGCACCTTGACAAGGTCCTCAGCGACGACACCGCGATCCGTTACAGGCTGCACGCGAAACCTCTCATCCATGCATACGGGACATGCGGACCCTGACCGCTGCTGCGCCTAGTAGTACAGAGACTGGCGCTCCATCATGAGCTTGAGGAAGATATGGCGATTGCCCAGCTGAACGCCCGGGTAATAGTCATCGGCCGCGAGCTGACAGGCGCGGGAGCAGAAGCCGCAGGCATACACGGGAACGCCGTCGGCCAACAGCGCATCCACCGCCTCGCGGATCTCCGGGTACTCGACGATGGTGTCCTTCTTCAGCAGCTCGACCGCGTCGTACATCGCGTACAGGGCGACGTCCAGACCCATCTCCTCGCGCCAGGTGCGAGCGATGCTGAATGGCATCAGATCGAAGCGCTCGTGGCGGTGTTGCAGGACGAACACGAAACCTTCGCTACCAGCAGTCACGTTTTCCCCCCAGGAGCGATGCCTCTTCTTCGAGATCGGTCACTCCCGCGAGTCGCAGCACCTCGAGAGCATTGCGACACTCGGTGACCAGCACGCGGATGGCGCCACTTCGCAGCGCCCCGAGGATCGCGGTGGCCTTCCCCGGTTCGGCGGCGACGGCGACGACCAGGGGGACGCGTTCGAGCTCCGCCAGGGTCAGGCCGATGAGGCTCTCCTGCGTGGTCGAGGGGATGGGGCGACCGTGGACGTCGTAGTAGTTGCCGTTGATCTCACCGACCGCACCCGCGGCACGAAGCGCCCGGGCCTGATCCTTCGAGAGGCAGCCGGCGTGCACCAGGATCGACTCATCGGCCGCAGTCCCGATGCCGACGATCGCCCCTGTGGACCGGCGCGCCAGGTCGAGGGTCTGGGCGATCGCCTGCTGGCCCAAGAGGCCGGCCCGTAGCGACGCGTCCTCGACGAATGCGGGTGCGAACAGCGCCTGGGCCGACCCTCCCGACCGGGCGGCGAACGCCGAGCCGACTTCGTTCGGGTTGATGGAGGCCGTGAACCCAGGCGAGCCGCCCATGGCGCTGACGAATGTGGCGCCCAGCGGCCGAGGTGGGTCGAATGCGCCGGCGACGGCGCTCGTGTTGCGCCCAAGACCGATGGCCACGACGCTCCCGTCCGTCAGGTGGCGAACCAGGTACTCGGCCGCTGCCCGCGCCACCAGGCTGCGGCACACGGACTCGTCCGGATGGGACGTGGCCACCAGGGCGTCCTGCAGGCCGAATGTCGTCCGGAGCTTGTTCTCAAGCTCGATGTGGAGCACGGGCGCAGAATGGACGTGGATCTCCACGATCCCCTGCTCACGTGCTCGGCGGATCAGGCGCTGTACCTTCTGGCGGGAGAGCCCGTATTCGATGGCGATGTCTGCCTGGGTGCGGTCCTGGAGGAAGTACTGCGAGGCGATGCGAGCCAACAGCTCGAACTCGACATGGGCCGACGTCACCCCGCCAGGCGGCCGCGTCGACACACCGCCACGCTGACGGACCAGGTGTTCCCGCGCAGATAGGGCTTCTGCGGTGCGAATGCCAGGACCCCCCGGGATGTAGCGCTGTCGAGCAATTGCTCGGGTGCTGAGCAATTGCTCAGTCGACTGGTGGAAGTTAACACTACCGGTATGCGGGGGTCAGGCCAAGCGACGGATGCTCCAAGCACGTGTGACAAATGGCACGGGTGCACGGGCCACTGGTCGCTGGTCACTGGCGGCGGTCTCCCGATCTGCGCAGTCGGGCGTCGCATGCGTTGGCAAGCCCCTCGGCGTCGTTGCCCAGCACATGTGTCGGGCCAGCCGGAAGGACCGAAGCGGCACATGACAGAATGGCTCCCGTGCGCGCCTTCATCTTCGACCTCGACGGGACACTTGTCGACACCGTCTACGCCCATGTCCTGGCCTGGCAGCGGGCCCTTGAAGAAGTCGGCATCGTCATCGACGGCCGGCGCATCCACCGCCGCGTCGGCATGAGCGGCGGGCTCTTTACTCGCGCGGTCGCGCGCGAGATCGGCCGGCCCGTCACGGCTGAAGAGCAGGAGTGGCTGCAGCGGCGACACGGCGAGCTGTACGTCGAGTTGCTGCCGGAGCGGCGGCCCTTGCCCGGCGCACGGGATCTGCTTCGACGGCTCCACGAGGCGGACGTGCCGTACGGCATCGCCACATCCGGTGTGCACCCGGACATCGACGCTTCCCTCGACGTCCTCGGGGTGCCCGCCGACGTGGTCGTCATCGACCGCGACGTCGTCCTGCGCGCGAAGCCCGAGCCGGACCTCTTCCTCGCCTGCCAGGAGCAGATGGGCGTGCGGCGCGAGGACTGCTACGTGGTCGGCGATGCGGTCTGGGACCTGCTCGCGGCACGCCGAGCCGGGATGCTGAGCATCGGCCTGCTGAGTGGTGGGTACGGCGAGGACGAGCTGACCCGGGCCGGGGCGTTCCGCGTCTACCGGGACCCGCTGGAGATGCTCGACTCGCTCGACGAGCTGGGGGTCACGCTGCCCGGGTGAGGGCCGCGATCCACGGGGCCGCTGCCGCTCGGCCACGCGAGGTGGCGGCGCGAGATCGTCGCGAGCACGTTCCTGCAAGATAACGCTAGAATGTGCGCGATATGGGGAAGGTCCTGCACGATGACGACACACCTGCCCCGGCGCACGATCTAGCGGCGCGCCGCCGCCAGCGGCTTGGCCAGATCGTCGATTCGCGGCGCGCCGCACGCCTGGAGGAGCTCAGTGCCGTGCTGGGGGTGTCGCAGGCGACCGTGCGCCGCGACCTCGACGCGCTGGCCACCACCGGTCGCCTCCGCCGCGTGCACGGAGGAGCCGTCGCCGTCGACGAGCACCTCGACGAGCCGCACTTCGACGCGAAGGCGTCCACGGCGGCCGACGAGAAGCTTCGCATCGCGCAGCGCGCAGTCGAGCTCGTGGCGCCGGACGACACCGTGTACCTCGACAGCGGCAGCACCGTGCTGGCGGCCGCCCGGCTGCTCCACGGCTGGACGCGCCTGACCGTCGTGACGAACAGCCTCCCTGCGGCGAACGAGCTCGCCGGGCGCGGCCCGCGCCTCATCGTCATCGGCGGGGAGCTGCGGGCGACGAGCCGTGCGCTCGTGGGGCCGCTCTCTCGCCTGCTCCTCGACACCCTCAACGTGGACCGGGCGCTCATGGGAACGTTCGCCTTCTCCGTCGAGGATGGGCTCACGACGACCGATCCATCGGAGGCGTACACGAAGGAACTGGTCATGCGGCGGGCCCGCGAGGTGATCCTCCTCGCCGACAGCACGAAGATAGGCACCCGTTCGTTCGTGAGCGCCGGGAGCATCGGCGATATCGACGTCCTCGTGACCGACACGGGGATCGACGAGCGGACTGCGCGCACGCTCAAGCGGCGCGGGATCCGGGTGATCACCGCGTGACCCGCCACCACGCGACCCGCCAGACAGCCCCGACACAGACACCCGGAGGCAGACGATGACAGCGGAGCCGACCTACAAGAGCGACACGCGACCGGACTTCGCGCCCTTCGACGAGTCCTGCGGCTCCGTCGTCGGCTTCGCGTACGCGGGCGACCTCGCCTCGGAGCTCGGCGCCGGCGGGATCGACCCCGCCGAGGCGCTCGCCCTCCTCGACGACATGCTCGCGATCCGCGAGCTGGAGGAGATGATCGTCCGCCTGAGATCGGGCGGCTACGACGCGCTGCCGGGGTACGACTACCGCGGCCCCACCCACGTCTCGATCGGGCAGGAGGGCACGGCGGTGGGAGCGTGCACCGCCCTCCGCCCGGACGACCAGGTCACCAGCTCCCATCGCGGGCACGGTGACGCGATCGCCAAGGGGTTCGCGGCGATCCGCCACATGAGCGACGAGGAGCTCCGGGCACGCGTGCCGGGCACGACGGCCACGACGCACGACGAGCTCATCGAAGAGGCTCTCGAGGAGCACGTGTACCGGGTGATCGCGGAGCTCTTCGGCAAGGAGGAGGGCTACTCCCACGGCCGCGGCGGCGGGATGCACATCGGCGATTTCGCGACCGGCAACCTCGGCGCGAACGCGATCGTCGGTGGCAGCGTGCCGATCGCGACAGGGGCCGCGATGGCCGCCCGCTA
This sequence comes from Chloroflexota bacterium, assembly GCA_037147135.1. Classification (GTDB taxonomy): domain Bacteria; phylum Chloroflexota; class Limnocylindria; order Limnocylindrales; family CSP1-4; genus CAIYQJ01. The sequence goes on along the minus strand of JBAWVU010000001.1, from coordinate 28,445 downwards.
CGAACGGTCGGACCGCGTCGTGTGCTGCTTCGCCGGCGACGGCGCGTACGCGAACGGCGTCGTGCTCGAGTCGCTCAACTGGGCGGCGCAGGCGCAGTGGACCAACCACCTCGCGGGCGACCACCCATACGGGCTCCCGATCATCTACTTCATCCAGAACAACCACTACGGGATGACCGGCCGGACCGACGACGAGGTCATGGGGATCCGCCACCTCGCACGGCGCGGCGCCGGCTTCGCCGAGGACGGGATGCACGCGGAGGTCGTCAACGGGATGGACGTGCTCGCCGTACGCGATGCCGTCCGCCGAGCCGGGGCACTCTGCCGTGCCGGCGAGGGGCCGGTCCTCATCGAGGCCAGCACGTACCGCTACTACGGTCACTCGCTGTCCGACCCGCGCAACGAGTACCGGACGCGGGAGGAGGAAGCCGCCTGGAAGGCGACCGATCCGATCGAGCGGCTCAGGACCCAGCTGGTCGCGAGCGGCGTCGCCGACGCCGATGGGCTCGCAGCGGTCGAGGCCGGGGCGCGGGATCGGAATGCGCGTGCCGCCGTCCGGGCGGCCGGGGCGGCCGACCCGGATCCTGCCGACGTCCTGCGGTACCTCTACACGGACACGGCGGCGGACGAGGTGCCGGCCCGAGCGCGGGAGAGCGTGACCCACGCGCCGCCGCCCGCCACCAGCCGGGACGCAGACGGCCGGATCAGCTACAAGGACGCCCTCCGCGAGGCGATGGTCGAGGAGATGACGCGCGACGCACGGGTCATTTTCTACGGCGAGGATGTCGCGGACTATGGCGGCGCGTTCAAGCTCACGAAGGGGCTCCTCGAGTCGTTCGGGCGGGACCGCGTGTTCAACACGCCGATCTCGGAGGCCTGCATCTGCGGGACGGCGGTCGGCGCGGCGATCGTCGGCATTCGACCGGTCGTCGAGCTCATGTACATGGATTTCGCCCTGATGTCCTCGGACCAGATCGCCAACCAGGCTGCGAAGTGGCACTACATGAGCGGGGCGCAGGTCGAGGTTCCCCTCGTCATCCGCGCATCCGTCGGCGCAGGCAAGGGCTACGGCGGCCAGCACTCGCAGTCGCTCGAGAGCATCTTCACCCACCTGCCGGGCCTCTACATCGTCTATCCGGCGACGCCGGCCGACGCGAAGGGGCTCCTCAAGTCGGCCATCCGGACGAACAACCCGGTCATGTTCGTCGAGGGCCAGGGGCTCTATACGACGAAGGGCGTCGTGCCCGAGGGGGAGCATCTCGTGCCGTTGGGGGTCGCGCGCGTCGCGCGCGACGGGACCGACGCGACGCTCGTCGCGTGGGGGCCCGCGGTCCTCGACGCGCTCGCAGCCGCCGACACGCTGCAGGCCGCGCATGGGATCTCCGCGGAGGTGATCGATCTCCGGAGCCTCGTCCCGCTCGACATCGAGACCGTCCTCGCCTCCGTCCGCAAGACCGGCCGCTGCGTGGTGGCCAGCCAGGCGGTCCTCGTCGGCAGCTTCGTGAACGAGGTCGTCGCGCGGATCCAGCTCGAGGCCTTCGACTTCCTCGACGGCCCGGTGGGGCGGATCGGGGCCGCGAACGGGATCTCCCCGCAGGCCGAGGGCCTCGAGAAGGCGTTCCTCCCGAACGCCGACGACATCGTCCACGCCGTCCTGGCGCTCGTGTAGCCGAGCTGCCGCACTTCCAGGATCGCCCGATCCGTCCAAGTCGCCGAGGGAACCCCGATGGTCCATCCGATCCTCATGCCGAAGCCCGGGCAGATGACCGAGGAATGCGTCGTCGTCGCCTGGCACAAGAACGAGGGCGACCCGGTCCATCGGGGTGACGTCCTCTTCGAGATCGAGACCGACAAGTCGGTCATGGACGTGGAGGCGTTCGACGAGGGAGTCCTCCTGCGGCGCCTCGTGGAAGTGGGCGAGACGGTCCCGGTCAACACGGTCTGCGCGTACGTCGGCATGCCCGGCGAGGACATCCCCGAGGCACCGCCCGAGGCCGCCCCGGCGCCCGCGACCCCGGTCGAGCCTGTCGCGACGATCCCGGCCGCCGCTGCCGCTCCACCAGCCCCGGTGGCTCCGGCCACGCCGACCGACATGTCCGCGCGGCTGCGCATCAGCCCGCGTGCCGCTCGACTCGCCGCGGACGCCGGCCTCGACCCCCGGGCGGTCGCCGGCACCGGGCCGGAAGGACGGGTGGTGGAGCGGGACGTCCGTGCTGCGATGGCCGCGCGCGACATCGCGACCGCGGCGCCGACGCCTGGGACCGCCGCGCCGGTCTCCCCTGCGGCCGCCGCGCCGACGCCTGTGGCCTTCGTCGCGGCCGTCGACGGCGAGGAGGAGCCGCGCCCACTCAGCCGGATGCGGCGCGTCATCGCCGAGCGCCTCACGCAGAGCTTCGCGACGATCCCCCACTTCACCGTGACGGTCGCCGTGGACGTCACGCGGCTGCTCGCGCTCCGAGAGGAGCTCAAGGCGGCGGGCCGGAGCTACACGGTCACCGACTTCATCCTGCTCGCGACAGCGCAGACCCTTGCCGAGATGCCCGACGTGAACTCGCGGACGGACGGCGTCTCGGTCTGGACGAGGCGCCGCGTCCACCTCGGGCTCGCGGTGACGGTGCCGGCCGGGCTCGTCGTGCCCGTCATCCGCGACGCGGACCGGCTGGCGATCGACGAGCTCCACGGAAAGGCTGCGGCGCTCGCGGCCGCGGCGCGGGACGGGACGCTGCCGGTCGACGACATGACCGGGAGCACGTTCACCGTGTCGAACCTCGGCATGTTCGGCGTCGAGGAGTTCAGCGCGATCATCAACCCGGGCGAGGCGGCCATACTCGCCGTGGCGAGCGCGGTCCCCACGCCGGTGGCGCTCGGCGACGGGATCGCCGTCCGGTCGGTCATGAAGCTCACGCTGTCAGCCGATCACCGGCTCGTCGACGGCGAGCTGGGGGCGCGGTTCCTCGGGGCCATCCGGCGGCGCCTCGAGGATGCGGCGTCGCTGCGCCGCGATGTGGGAAGCGCCTAGAGGGCGACGGCGGCCGCCGAGCGTTCGAGGCAGGCGGTCACGCACGGTCGACCGTGGGGGAGACAGATGATCCTGGTCTGTGGCGAGGCGCTCATCGATCTCGTCCCGCTGTCGCAGGGTGACGAGCCGGCCTACGTCGCGCGGGCCGGCGGCTCGTCGTTCAACGTGGCGGTGGGCCTCGGCAGGCTGGGCATCCCCGTCGGGTTCATGGGGCGGGTCTCCCGGGATCCGTTCGGGCAGATGCTGCGCCGGCGCCTGCTGGCCGACGGGGTGGACTGCCGGCTCGTGCAGGAGGGCGACGAGCTCTCGACCCTGGCCATCGTCCACCTGGAGACGGGGGCCGAACCGGTGTACACGTTCCACGACGTGAACGCCGCGGACCGGATGCTCCGCGTCGACGACCTCCCCGCCGTCCTTCCCTCGGAGGTCACCGCCCTGCACTTCGGCTCGATCTCGATGGTCCGCGAGCCCGGGGCGTCGGCCTTCGAGGCGGTCATGCGCCGGGAGCACGGGAGCCGGGTGCTCAGCCTGGATCCCAACGTCCGCCCGAGCCTCGTCGGTGATCGTCCGGCCTACGTCGCCCGCCTCGAAGGGTGGGTCTCGCTCGCGGACGTCGTGAAGGTGAGCCGTGCCGATCTCGCGTGGCTCTACCCGGAGACGGCACCGGACGCGGCGGCTGAGGCGTGGCTGGCGCGCGGTCCCGGTCTTGTCGTCGTCACGAGGGGAGCCGACGGCTCCATCGGCCTGACGGCCCGGGACCGCGTCGCCGTCGCAGGAACGCCGGTCGTGGTCTCGGACACCGTGGGCGCCGGTGACGCCTTCACCTCGGGCCTCCTCGCGTGGCTGCACGCCGCCGGCCGGCTCGAGAGAGCGAGCATCCGGGAGATCCCGGCGGACGCGTTGCGCGAGGCCCTGACGTGCGCCGACCGGGCGGCGGCGATCACCTGCACGCGGGCAGGCGCCCAGCCACCGACGCGGGCCGAGATGGACGAGTCCGACCCGGCCTGAAGGACCGATACTGCGGGCGCGGCCCGCGAGGCGCGCCCGGTGGCGCGATCAACGAGCCGACGCCTCGGCGGTCTCCTCCTGCACCCGCGCGATCGCGTGGGCGAGCTCCCGCGTCGCCGGATAGAGGGCCCGGTAGATGCGATACAGCTCGTCGTACCGGGCGCCGGCGCGACCATCGGGCACGAGGGTGTCGGCGGGCGCGTTCCATCGGGCATCGGCCGCGACCAGGCCCGCACCGTCACCTGCGAGCATGGCATCGCCGTAGCTCGCCCCGATCGTCACCGCGGGGATGACCTGCCGGAGCCCGGTGACGTCTGAGACGACCTGGGTCCACAGGCCACTCTTCGTCCCTCCGCCGACAGCGGTCAGGTGCTCTGGCGCGGCACCCGCGGCCTCCATCACCTCGAGGTTGTGGCGGACCTCGTAGGCAGAGCCCTCGAGCAGCCCGCGATACAGGTGGCCGCGGCCGTGGCTCAGCGTCAGGCCGAAGATCCCACCGCGAGCCCGGGGGTCGAAGATGGGCGAGCGCGCCACGCCGAAGAAGGGCAGGACGACGAGGCCATCGGCGCCGGGCGGCGTCTGCGCCGCCTCGACGATGAGGGCCTCGAACTCCAGGCCGACGATGTCGCGCAGCCAGACCGTCAGGCCTCCCGACGTCGAGAGGCCGGCGGCGTAGGTGCACGTCCCCTCGAAGACGCCCTGGGTGGTCCAGAGGCTGGCCTCGGGGCGGAACGCTCGGGCGATCTCCACCATGAACATCGTCGTGCCGTACATGAGCATCGTGTCGCCCGGGTCGCGCACGCCCGCGCTCAGGGCCTCGGCCCAGGCGTCGATCGTGCCCGCGACGACGGGAGTGCCTTCCGGGATGCCCGTGGCCGCGGCGCCCTCCGCGTGCACGCGGGCCGCGACCTCGTTCGACCACGCGAGCCGTGGGAGCTCCACGCCGGGCACGACGTCCTCCGCCCAGTCCGTCGCCCACGCGGCCGCCGTCATGTCGTAGAGCGGGTCGCACTGGCTCGCCGAGTGGTGGTCCAGGACGTACTCGCCGGTCAGGCGCTCGATGACGAGCGAATGGGCCATGTGGAAGCGGCGCGTCCGAGCCCAGACGTCGGGCTCGTTCCGACGGATCCAGGCGAGCTTGGGTCCCGCGGCCTGAGAGGTCAGGAGTGTCCCGCCGCGGGCGAGGATGGCGTCCGCCCCGAAGCGGTCGGTCATCTCGTCGACCTCCCGGGTGGCGCGGGTGTCGATGCCGTACAGGATCGCGGGCCGGAGCGATCGGCCGGCCTCGTCGACCGGCAGGACGGCCGGGCCGATGCCGCTGACCCCGACCGCGGCGATCCGACCCCCTTCGTGGGCCGCGAGCTCGCGAGCGATCGCGACGAAGTCGGCCCACCAGACCGTCTCGCCGTCATGCTCCGCCCAGCCCGGGCGGGGAAGCGACAGCTGGTGCGGTCGCTGGGCCGTCGCGACGATCGTTCCGTCCGGCCGGACCAGCACGCCCTTGGAGCTCGACGTGCCGATGTCGACACCGAGCAACAGGTCACTCACGGCTTTCCCTCGGCTGCTGTCGATACGGGATCTGCTCGCCGGCGTCCCGTGCCGCCGGTGCCCGCCCGAGCCGGTGGCTCCGGCGCTGGCCGGAGACCTCGCGGCCCGACCAAGGATAGATCCCACCGGCGGCCGCGCGGGACCGCCGTGCTTGACCGGCCCCGGCCAGCGGCGATGGATAAGCGGCGGCCGTAGAGCGCGACGCCGGTCGCTCGCTCCTCAGGGAGACTGGCGGCACCCTGCATGGTAGCGTTACCACCGCTCGCGCTGCCACTCCTGGCCGCTCCCGGCGCCAGGGGCAGGGGGAAGTCATCCGAGGGGCAGAGCCCGTGTCGATGCCGACGATCGTGGACGTGGCGAACCGCGCCGGCGTCGCGGCCATCACCGCGTCTCGTGTCGTGAACGGCTCCGGCCCGGTGAGCGGACAGGTCCGAGCCCGGGTCGAACTGGCCATCGCCGAGATCGGCTACGTGCCCAACTCCGTCGCCCGAAGCCTCCGCTCCAGGCGGACGGACACGATCGCGCTCATCGTCACTGACATGACGAACCCCTTCTTCACCACCGTCGCGCGTGGTGTCGAGGATGCCGCGAGCGATGCCGGGATGATGCTCATCATCTGCAACACGGACGAGCGCGAGGCGGACGAGCAGCGCTACGTCCGGATGCTCCTGCAGCGGCGCGTCGACGGGATCCTCCTCGTGCCCGCCCGACACGGCGCCGCCGCGATCGAGCAGTGTCGCCTCCACGGAACGCCGGTCGTCGTGGTGGACCGGCGGCTCACCCGGCGCGCGGCCGACGTCGTTCGTGGCGATTCGAGAGGCGGCGCCATCGAGCTGGCCCGGTTGCTCGTGTCGCTGGGGCACGAGTCGATCGCGGTGCTGAGTGGGCCCCGTGCTGTGTCCACGGCCGCCGACCGCGTGGCCGGCTTCCGCAAGGCGCTCGTCGGGGCGGGACGCCGGCCCCCTCGCGTCTATCGTGGCGCGTTCACCATCGAGAGCGGCCGGGAGATGGCGAGGCTGGCCGCATCGGCGAGGCCTCGGCCCACGGCTCTCTTCGCCGCCAACAACTTCATCGCGATCGGCGCGCTGCAGGCTCTCGACGAGATGAAGGTCCGCGTGCCGGGGGACGTGGCCGTGGTCGGCTTCGATGACCTGCCGCCCGCCATGGTCACGTTCCCGTTCCTCACCGTGGCGGCTCAGCCGGCGCACGAGATGGGCGAGCGGAGCGTCACCATGTTGCTCGAGCGTCTCTCTCTCGGCCCGGCGCCGGGGTTCCGCGAGGTCGTCCTGCCCACCCACCTGGTGATTCGACGCTCGAGTGGTGATCCCCGGGGCGTCCCCCCACCTTCGATGTGAACAGGAAAGGCGATGCGGCGATGACCATCGGACTCAACGGCACGGTGCCCGGCACCGACATCGAGCGCGGGCTCGATCGCGACGACCTCATCGTCATCACCGGCGCCGGCGGGTTCATCGGGGGCTCGCTCGCCCGGTACTTCCACGACCTGGGCCACACGCGCATCCGGGCCGTCGATCGGAAACCGCTCCCCGAGTGGTACCAGCGCGTGCCCGGCGTGGAGTGCCTGTCGATGGACCTGGGCCACGAGGCCAACGCGATCCGTGCGGTCGAAGGCGCCGTCGAGGTGTACAACCTCGCCGCCGACATGGGTGGGATGGGCTTCATCGAGCGCTTCCGGGTCATGTGCCTGCGGAGCATCCTCATCAACACCAACATGATCGAGGCCGCGTACCGGGCCGGCGTGCGGCGCTACTTCTTCTCGTCGTCGGCCTGCGCGTACAACACGGATCTCCAGAAGACGCCCGACGCCCTGGCCCTCAAGGAATCCGACGCATACCCGGCGATGGCCGAGCGCGGCTACGGATGGGAGAAGCTCATCTCGGAGATGTTCTGCCAGGAGTACTGGGCGGAGCGCGGGCTCGAGACGCACATCGCGCGCTTCCACAACATCTACGGTCCCAACGGGACGTGGTTCGGCGGCCGCGAGAAGGCGCCCGCCGCCATGTGCCGCAAGGTGATCGAGGCACAGGACGCCGACGACCTGCGGATCGAGATATGGGGCGACGGGACGCAGGCCCGCAGCTTCTGCTTCATCGAGGACTGCCTGGTCGGGATCGACCGGATCATGCACAGCGACGCGCTCATCGCGACGCCCATCAACCTCGGCTCCAGCGAGCTCGTCTCCATCGACGAGCTCGTGTCGATCGTCGAGGAGATCGCCGGCATCACGCTGGAGCGCTCGTACGATCCGGACGCGCCGAAGGGAGTCGCCGGCCGCAACAGCGACAACACCTTCATCCGCAGCGTCCTCGGCTGGGAGCCCAACACGCCGCTGCGGGTCGGCATGGCGGCGACGTACAGCTGGATCGCCGACCAGTACGCGGCGCGCAAGGCGGGCCGGGCCGTGGTGGAGGGCTGACGTGGTGTCGCGTCCGCCATCCGGGCCACCGGTGGATCTCGAAAGCACCGCGGGTCGCGCCCCGGACCTGCCCGGCGATGATGCCGTGCCACCCGTGCCCGAGCTCGGCGACATCATCGGTCGCCTGCCCTACCGCCTCCAGCTCGCGGGGGGCTGGATCGATCAGCCCTTCGTCTCTGGCCACGACCCGGAACCGCCCGGCTCCATGGTTGTCGTCTCGCTGGAGCCGTCCGTCCGCTACATGGACCGGAGCGGCATGGCGACGGGCACGCGAGCCAGCGCCTTCGCGCTGTGGGGCGACGGGTTGCCCGCCGACCGCCGACCCATGGACCTGGTCCGCGAGCTCTACGCCGCCGAGAACGCGGCGAAGGCCGAGCCGTCCGGCTCGCAGGACATGTGCGGGATCGTCTTCCCGGGCGTGAGCCGCCTCGACTACGACGCGTCAGTCGCAGGTGGCTGGTTCCCGTGCCACATCGAGTCCACCTGCGATCCCGCGGCAGCCCGATGGCTGGAGCGGGCCATCCACCTGGTCGCCGTGTCCCCCCGGTCTCCCGGCTACACCCCTCTAGGGGTGAAGCGCCTGGATCCGGACTGGGTCAGGCGGCTGGGACAGAGCGGCACGGACTGCTACGACGCGATCATCCGGCAGGACGTCGTCGCCCTGGGAGCCTCCATGAACGAATGCTCGACGTGCTGGGACGCCCTCCTGCCCCACACCCTCGCGCACCCGGCGATCACGATCGACCTCAAGTCGCTGCTCGGCTGGTACCAGGCGAGGTATGACGGAGCCATGTACTCGGGGTGCGGCGGCGGCTACCTGGTCGTCGCATCAAAGGAAGTGGTCCCCGGGTCGTCCCGCGTCTCGGTACGGACACGGTAGGGGGCACCCGATGATCGACGCCGGCCCGCCGGATGCAGGCCGCGGCGGGAGCCCACCGAGGGTCGTCGTGGCGATGAGCCTGGACCAGCTGCGGTCCTCGCACGTCCGGTTCCTCGAGGAGGCCGCGCGCCTGGGAACCGTCCACGTTCGACTCGCGTCGGACGCGCTCGTCGAGTCCGGCAGCGGGTTCCCGCCCAGCTTTCCACAGGCAGAGCGGCTCTTCCTCGCGCGATCCCTGCGCCACGTGGGCAGTGCCGCCATGGTGCGGCTGCCACTCTCGCTCGCGGTCCCGCGTCTCGCGACCGAGTTCGGCGCCCTCGTGGTCCCGGCGGACGAGGACGATCCCGACATCCGCGCCCGCTGTGGTGCTCGTGGCGTCGACTACCGCGTCATCGGACCTCCGGACATCGCCGGATTCCCCGAGCCCGGCACCAACGGCCCCGGAGGTGCGAGCGGCAGGAGGCGGGTCGTGGTGACGGGGTGCTTCGACTGGCTCCACTCGGGGCACGTCAAGTTCTTCAGGGATGCCGCCGCGCTGGGTGACCTCTACGTGATCGTGGGGAGCGACAGGAACGTCGGGCTGCTCAAGGGCCCCGGGCATCCGCTCCAGCGGCAGGAAGAGCGGCAGTACATGGTCCGGGCGGTGCGCAGCGTGCATCGCGGCCTCGTCTCGACCGGGAAGGGCTGGATGGACGCCGAGCCGGAGATCGACGCGATCGCGCCACACCTGTACGTCGTGAACGAGGACGGCGATCAACCCGAGAAGCGCGACTTCTGCCGGGCCCACGGCCTCGAGTACGTCGTGCTCGAGCGCCGACCGCACGGGGACCTGCCGCGGCGGACCAGCACCGAGCTGCGCGGCTACTGACCCGCTGGGGTCCCGGCCGACGGCGAGCGCGCGAGGCGACCCGGAGCCAGAGACCCCGGACCGGGACCGGGCCGGCTCCGTCGCCGGAGCGGCCCGCCCAGCCGGGCCGTCTCAGCGGCGGCCGTAGAGCGGGCCGAAGTCGGCGCAGGCACGGAAGTCGGCGCCCTCGAGATCGGCCGTGCCGAGGTTGGCCCACGCGCTCGGCCGGAAGATGTCCTCCTCCGGCACGTTGTGCATGTGGACCGGGATCCGGAGGATCGACGCGAGGCTGATGAGGTCGGCCCCGATGTGGCCGAAGCTGATCGCGCCGTGGTTGGCGGCCCAGTTCGCCATGACGGCGTACACGTCGCGGAACGGGCCGACGCCGTTGGTGCGCGGCACGAACCAGTGCGTCGGCCACGTCGGGTCGGTGCGCTGGTCGAGGATGTCGTGGACATCCCGCGGCAGGTCGACCGTCCAGCCCTCGGCGATCTGGAGCACCGGCCCGGCGCCGGAGACCAGGTTGAGGCGGGCCATGGTGACGGGCATGCTGCCCTTGCTCACGAATTGCGAGGAGTACCCGCCGCCCCGGAAGTAGCCCCGGTTGGCCGGGTACCACGTGGTCGCCGCGAGGGCCGCCTGCACGTCGCCCTCGGTGATCTCCCAGAACGGCTTCATGACCGGCTGGCCATCGGCTTCCATCGCGCCGGTCGCGTCGAGCGTGGCAGCACCGGAGTTGATGAGGTGGATGAAGCCACCCGCGGCTCGACCCTCGAGGTCGTGGCCGGTGACGCGCTTCACGGCCTCCGGGCTCCAGTACGTGCGGACGTCGGCGAAGATCTGGGCACGGTTCGTCAGCAGGTAGCCGAGGAGCATCGTCGCGCCGTTGAGGCTGTCGTTCTCCGTCGCGAAGATGTGCGGCGCCCGGATCCCGTTCCAGTCGAACGACGAGTTGAGGATCGCCTCCATGAAGTCGCCGTTGGGGGCGTGGTCGGTCCACTGGCGCTGGCCCTGGAAGCCGCCGACGATCGCGTTGCGACCCATCGCCTCTTCGCCGAACCCGAGCTCGGCGAGGCGCGGGCTTCCGACGAGGAGGTCGCGGGTGATCAGGGTCATCTTGACCACCGTCTCCCAGTCGCGGTCCTTCTCCTCGCGGCTCTTGGCCCTGTCCGCGGGGTTGCGGTCCGTGCCCTCGCGACAGCTCGCCTTCGTCCAGGCGAGCGCCCTGTCGAGCTCGACCGGGTCGTAGATCCCCTCGTCGAGACGGCGCGTGAGCTCGGACATGTCGACGCACTCGACGCGCATGCCGAGGTACTTCTCGAAGAACGCCTGGTCCACGATGGAGCCGGCGATGCCCATCGAGACGCCGCCGAGCGAGAGGTACGACTTGCCGCGCAGGATCGCCGCCGCGAGGCCGGCCCGGGCGAACCGGAGGATCTTCACCTGCACGTCGGCCGGGATCGTCCCGTCGTCGGCATCCTGGACGTCGCGCCCGTAGATGCCGAACGCCGGGAGGCCCTTCTGCGTGTGGGCCGCGAGGACGGCCGCGAGGTAGACCGCACCCGGGCGCTCGGTGCCGTTGAAGCCCCAGACCGCCTTGGGGGTGAGGGGATCCATGTCCATCGTCTCAGAGCCGTAGCACCAGCACGGCGTGATGGTGATGGAGACTCCCACCCCCTCCTTGCGGAAGAGCTCGGCGACCTTGGCGGCCTCGTACACGCCACCGATGGTGTGGTCGGGGACGACGACCTCGACGGGCGTCCCGTCCGGGTAGCGCAGGTTCGCGACGAGGAGGTCGGCCGTGCGGCGCGCCATCGCCGCCGTCTGCGCCTCGAGCGACTCGCGCACGCCGTGCATCCGGCCGTCGATGGCCGGGCGGATGCCGATCCTGGGCCAGTCGCCCACGAAGCGGCCGGTGGTGTCGATCGTCGTCATCGGGTCCCTCTCTCGTCCGAATGGTGTGCACCGCGGCAGCGAGCGAGCGCCGCCTGGTCCAGCCGACCGCTACTCGGGCATCACCACGCCGATCGTCAGGAGGAGGTTGGCGTAGATCCGCTGCTCGCCGGTGGCGATGGCAAGCGCCAGGTCGGGGCCGCGCGCCATGTCGTAGAACCCGAAGCGCCCGAGCCCCTGGAGCGGGGTGCCTGGCAGCATCTCGCGGAACTCGGCGAAGATGCCGGGCTCCTCGCCGCTGTCGGGGGCCATCACGTGCGCCGCCTCGATCGGGATCGCGTCGATCAGCACCCCAAGGACGTCCGTGACGGTGAGGAGGCCCGGCGCCAGGTTCAGGTAGACGCGGTGGGCGGCCTCGTTCGACCGGGTCAGCAGGGGATAGTTGCCGTCCGCGATGAGGACCTGGGCGCCGTGGCCGGCCTCGCCGAGCGCCTCCAGGATCGCGGGGTGGAGCAGGCGGGTCTTCAGCATCGTGAGCTCCTGCAAGCGGTCGGGGCCGAACACGGGCGCGGGCCGGTCATCCGACGGCTCCCACCAGCGCGACCGCCTCGGGGGCGACGCGCGGCGGAGCGCTGGAACGCCGGATGATGAGGTCGAACGGGAGGACCACGTCCTCGCCCCCGGCGGCGCGCTCGCCGGAGAGGTGCTCCAGCAGCATCGCGGCTGCGCGGCGCCCGATCTCGTAGGCAGGCTGCGTGGCGACGGTGAGGAATGGATCGTTCACCCACTCCACGGGCAGGTCGTCGAAGGCCACGATCGACATGTCTTCCGGGACCCGGAGCCGGGCCTCGCGGAGGGCACGGATCGCGCCGAACGCGATGAAGTTGTTCGCGGCGAAGATCGCGGTCGGTCGGTCCGACGTCGAGGCGAGCAGCTTCTCTGCCATGCAATGACCGTCGGCCTGGTTGAGGTTGCCGAAGTTGTAGCCGCCGTAGAAAACGAGATCGTCGTCGAGGGCCAGCCCCGCCTCCTCGAGGGCGCGGCGGCAGCCGGCGACGCGGTCGACGGAGGTGGAGATCGCGCGCCGGCCGGTGAGCACCGCGATCCTGCGGTGCCCGAGCTCGATGAGGTGGCGCGTCAACGCGTGGGCACCCGCCTCCGAGTCGCAGCGCACGCTGTCGACGCGGCGCGTCGCGAGGCGGCGGTCGAGCACGACCAGCGGCATCCCGTGGGCCTGCAGCAACCGGAAGGACGTGCCGGAGCTCCCGGCGGGGACGAGCAGCACGCCATCCACGTGGCGCTCGATGAGCATGAGGAGGTATTGCGCCTCCTCGGTCTCGGATTCGTCCGTGTTGCAGTACATGACTGAGAACCCGTGCCGGACGGCGACATCCTCGACGCCGCGGGCGATCGTGGTGAAGAACGGGTTCGAGATGTCCGACACGACGAGGGCGAGCGTCTTCGTACGCTTGGATCGCAACTGCCTGGCGAGGGCGTTGGGGACGTAGCCGAGCTCCGCGATCGCGGCTACCACCCGCGCACGGGTCTCGTGGCTCACATACCCGGAGTTGTTGACGACGCGCGAGACGGTCATGGCGGATACGCCGGCCCGCCGCGCGACGTCGCTGATCGTGCTCATCCGGTGATCCCCAAGGAGTCCTCGCCTGGCCCCGGTCGTGACACGAGGTCAGACGCGGGACCCTCTACTTGTAGAGGACCGCCTGGATGTTCGGATCATTGATGTTGGTCTTGTCGTACCAGTAGAAGCCGGTGTCGATGGTCTTGGGCAGGGTCTTGCCGGCGATCGCATCGAGCGCGGCGTCGACGCACTTGGCGCCGATGCCGACCGGGTTCTGGGTGATCGCGCCGTACTCGACGCCGGCGTTGATCGCGTCGATCTGCTGCTGGCCGGAGTCGTAGCCGATCGCGATGACCGAGTTCTCCTTGCCGGTCTCCTTGAGCGCGTTGAGGACGCCCTTGATGGAGCCCTCGTTGGCGCCGAAGAAGCCCTTCAGGTCGGGGTTCGCAGTCATGATCGCCTTGGCGATGTCGGCCGACTTGACCGGGTCACCGGCGCCGTACTGGATGTCGACGATCTGGATGTTCGGGTACTTGGCCTTGATCTGGTTCACGAAGCCGTCGCGCCGGGTCTGGCCCGTCTGGCTGGTCTGGTCGTGGACGATGAGGGCCACCTTGCCGGACCCGCCGATGGCGGTCGCCATCTGGTCGGCTGCGACGGCGGCGGCCGCGATGTTGTCCGTGGCGACGGTGGTCACCGGGATGGTGCTGTCGACGCCCGAGTCGAACCCGACCACCGGGATCCCGGCCGCCTTTGCCTTCTCGAGGAGCGGGGTCGCAGCCTTGCTGTCGAGGGCAGCGAAGCAGATCGCCTGCGGATGCTTGTCGAGGGCCGTCTGCAGCATGGTGAGCTGCTTGTCGACCTCGGACTCGGACGCAGGGCCTTCGTAGGTGATCGTCGCGCCCTTGGCCGCCGCCTCATCAGTGGCGCCCTTCTGGACGGCCTGCCAGAACTGGTGCTGGGAGCCCTTCGAGACGATGGCGATGTACGGCGCGCTCCCCGTGCCGGCGCTCGCAGCGGCGCCGCTCGACGGGGCCGGGCTGCTGCTGCTGCTGCATGCGCCGACCACCAGGGCGAGCGCCATGCCTCCGGCCGCCAGGCCGGAGATCCGCGTGAACCTCATTGCTCTCCTCCGTGCGTGAGACTTGACCGATCTGCCGACCTCGATGGCTCGGGGCCGGCGTGTGGCCCGGGGTAAGGGTGGCGCCGGCCGCTACGCGCGACCGCGGCGTCGAAGGACGTCGAGCCAGACCGCGCCGATGACGACGAGGCCCGTGATGACCAGCTTCCACTGGTCGGGTACTCCGAGGATGGAAAGGCCGATCGTCAGGGTGCTGATGATGAAGGCCCCGATGATCGTGCCCACGATGCTGCCCTCGCCGCCGCTCAGCGAGGTGCCTCCGATGACAGCCGCCGCGATGGCGTCGAGCTCGTAGCCCATGCCGACCGAGGGCTGGGCGGAGGTCATGCGCGCTGCGATGAGGATGCCGCCGAGGCCGGCGAAGAGGCCGCCCACACCGTAGACCGCGATCTTCCAACCATCGACGTTGACGCCGGAGAGGCGGGTGGCCTCCTCGTTGGAGCCGAGGGCGAAGGTGTACCGACCGAGGGTCGTCCTCGTGAGGACCAGGTGGGCGAGGATCCCGGCCCCGAACATGATGAAGACTACATTCGGGATGCCGAAAAGCGACTTGCCCATGAAGAGCTCGTAGAACTGCGGGGTGCCCTCGAAGTAGATCGGCTTGACGTCCGAGAGGATCTGGGCCAGCCCGCGGCAGACATTGAGCATGCCCAGGGTGGCGATGAACGGCGGGATCTTGGCCTTCGCGATGAGGGTGCCGTTCACCGCGCCCACGAGGGCGCCCGCCGCGAGCGCGCAGGGGATGCCGATCCAGAGCGGGAAGCCCGCGTTCGTGACCACCAGGCCGAGGATCACCGAGCAGAAGGTCATGTTCGTGCCGACGGAGAGGTCGATGCCGCCGGTGATGATGACGAACGTGACGCCCATCGCCAGCACGCCGTTCACGGCGGTCGCGACGAGGATGGAGACGTAGTTGTCCGGCGTCCGGAACGGCTCCGAGATGACCGAGAAGAAGGCGAGCAGGATGAGGAGCGCTCCGAGCGCCAGGAGGCGCTGCACCGAGTCGCCGCTGGCCAGCGCCCGCGCCCGCGACTGTCCCTTCGCCGTGGTCGTCTGCATCGAAGTGCTGCCTCGTCCTGGGTCCCGGCGGGGTTCGCGGCTGGTCTGCTACGCCGCGGCGATGGCTTCGCGCTGGGTCGCGAGGGTCATGATCTTCTCCTGGGTCGCCTCAGCCGAGCTGAGTTCGCCCGTGATCCGCCCCTCGCACATCACGAGGATGCGGTGACTCATGCGCAGGATCTCGGGGAGCTCGGACGAGATCATGATGATCGACCGGCCCTGCTGGGCGAGGTCGTTGAGGAGCCGGTAGATCTCGCTCTTGGCGCCGACGTCGATGCCGCGGGTCGGCTCGTCGAAGATGAGGATCTCCGTCTCGGCCGTGAGCCACTTGGCGATGACGACCTTCTGCTGGTTCCCGCCCGAGAGGTTCCGGACCCGCTGGGCGATGCTCGGCGTCTTGATCGCCAGGCTCTTGACGCGCTCTTCGGCGACCGCCCTGGTGCGGCCGAACTTGATCAGGCCCAGCCGGCCGGTGAAGCGGCGCAGGGAGGCGAGCACGACGTTGGCCTCGACGTCCATCTTGAGGGCGAGCCCGTACTGCTTGCGGTCCTCGGAGAGGTAGCCGATGCCGTGGGCGACCGCGTCCGCCGGGGTCCGGATGGTGACCGGCTTCCCGTGGACAAGGATCTCCCCCGAGTCGTGGGGATCGGCGCCGAAGACGGCGCGGACCACCTCCGTGCGGCCCGCTCCCACGAGGCCGGAGAAGCCGAGGATCTCGCCCCGGTGCAGCTGGAAGCTGACGTCCCGGACCACCCGGCCCCGGTTGAGGTCGCGCACCTCGAGGACGACGTCCGGGTCGGGGTGCTCCGGAAGCTCCGGGGTCGCATCGAAGATCGTCCGGCCGACCATCATGCTGATGATCGACCCGATATCCGCCTCGGCGGTCCTGAGGGTGTCGATGTATCGGCCGTCGCGCATCACGGTCACGCGGTCCGAGATCTGCTTCAGCTCCTCGAGGCGATGCGAGATGTGCACGATCCCCGCCCCGCGCTCGCGGAGGTGGCGGATGATCCCGAAGAGCTCGTCGATCTCGGTATCGGTGAGGGCCGCCGTCGGCTCGTCCATGATGAGCACGTCCGAGTTGAACGAGAGCGCCTTCGCGATCTCGACCATCTGCTGCTGGGCGACCGCGAGGCTGGATACGCGGGCGCGTGGGTCGAGCTTGATGTGGAGTGTCTCGAGGAGCTCACGGGTCTTCGCGTTGAGACGCTTCTCGTCAAGGACGAAGGGCGCCACGCCGCGCGGCTCGCGCCCGATGAAGATGTTCTGGGCCACCGTAAGGTGGCCCATGAGGTTGAGCTCCTGGTGGATGATGCTGATCCCGAGGTTCTGCGCGGCCCGAGGCGAGGCGACCTCGACCTCCTGGCCCTTGACCCGGATCGTGCCGGCATCCCGGTGGTAGATGCCCGCGAGGATGTTCATCAGCGTGGACTTGCCGGCTCCGTTCTCGCCGACCAGGGCATGGACCTCGCCGGGGAGGAGCTCGAAACGGCAGTCGTCAAGCGCGCGGACGCCGGGGAAGCTCTTGCTGATGCCGGTCATCTCGACCAGGGGCTCAGCCATCGCCCGTTCTCCCTAGGGTCGCGTGGGCTGGTTCGACATGTCCAGGACCAGGTGCCGGGTCCGCGGGGAACGCGCGGGTGTCTCGATGTGGGTTATCGATAACACACTCGAAGATTAGCCCCCCTGTCAATGCCCCCGCGCGTCTCACGCCGGCTCGGGCCCCGGGCGCGCCGGCAGGCGAGGGGGCCCGCGCACGCGTAGTCGCCGTGGCTGGATCGACGCCTGATACCGAGGCCGGGGCGCGGCTCGCGGGGGCGCTCCGGGGACGCCGTGGCCGGGACCTGGGCCGCTGAACCGGGTCGCGGTCGCGTCTCCGCCGAGAGGATGCGGGCGCGGGCTGCGGCGTGCCGCGGACGGAGGTCGGGGCGGCGACACATGGTCACGTCGGTTTGACATTCGGCACAGTTCCGATGCAATGTGTGCGCAATCGCAACCAACCGAAGGCTGTTCTCCAGCCGGAGCGAGATGCCTTGAGCCCGAAAGCCGCCGACGTGCCCGATGGCGTGTTCGCGCGGGAGCGCCAGCATCGGATCGCGCGGATCGTCGAGGACGACCGGCGCGCCAGGGTGACCGATCTCGCCGGGCGTTTCGGCGTCTCCGCTGTCACGATCCGCAAGGACCTCCTGATCCTTGAAGGCGAACGCCGCGTCATCCGCACCCACGGAGGCGCGATCGCCCCGCCCGACGATCGGCCGGAGCTCGCCTTCGAGCTCCGGGAACGCCTCCAGCGCAGCGAGAAGCTCCGGATGGGAGCCGTCGCTGCGGCCCGCGTCGTCGACGGCGAGAGCATCGTGCTCGACGCCAGCACCTCGGCCCTGAGCGTCGCCCGCCACCTCAAGGCCCGTGAGACCTGGCACGGGCTGACCGTCGTGACGAACAGCATCCGAATCGCGTCTGAGCTGGCGGGTCACCCGGGCATCACCGTCCTCATGCTGGGCGGCCGGGTCCGCTGGGAGGCCCTGTCGGTGGTCGGCCCCCTGGGCGGCGGCGTCTTCCGCCGGGTGAACGTGCAGAAGGCGTTCCTTGGCGCCGCCGGGTTCACGATCGAGGCCGGCCTCTCGGACGCGATGGAGGAGGAGGCCCAGATCAAGCGGTCGATGGTCGCCGCGGCCCGGGAGGTCTACGCCGTCGTGGACCACACGAAGTGGGGCCGCGTGGCGTCGGCGACGTTCTGCCGGGCGGACCGGCTCACCGGGGTGTTCACGGACGGCGAGGCACCGGCGGACATGGTCGCGGCCCTCACCGCGGCAGGCACCGAGGTCCTGGAGATCGGGCCGGGCGACGACGCCGGGGCCGGACGCCCCGCAGCGGCCCTCGGGCGGTCCGGCTCCGCCCGCGAGCGGTCGCACTCCGCCATCGGGCGCGAGGTCGTCGCGTGACACTCCCGGTCGCCCTCGCGGCCACGCCGGCCGCTCCGACCCTTCCCCGCGTCGAGCTCCGCGGGATATCCAAGCACTTCGGGGCGACCGCCGCCCTGACGGACGTCTCGATGGACCTTCGCGCGGGCGAGATCCACGGCCTCGTCGGCGAGAACGGTGCCGGGAAGAGCACGCTGGTCAAAGTCCTCGCCGGCGTCTATCAAGCCGACAGCGGGACGATCCTGCTCGACGGCGAGGCGACGCAGATCCACGGCCCCGCCCACTCGCGCTCGCTCGGGATCGCGGTCGTGCACCAGGAGCCTCGTCTCTTTCCGGACCTGACCGTCGCCGAGAACGTGTTCATCGGGCATGCCCCGTCCGGTCGCCTCGGCACGATCGACTGGGGCGGCACGCGCCGGGCGGCGCAGGCACTGTTCGCCGAGCTCGACGTGCACATCGACGTCGGGGCGCCGGTCCGGGGCCTCTCGATGGCCGACCAGCAGCTCATCGAGATCGCGAAGTCCCTGTCCCTCGACGCGCGCGTCCTCATCCTCGACGAGCCGACGGCCTCGCTCTCCGCCCATGAGGTGGGGCGCCTGTTCACGATCGTCCGTCGGCTCCGCGACCGCGGGGTCTCCGTCCTGTTCGTGAGCCATCGACTCGTCGAGGTCTTCGACCTGTGCGACCGTGCGACCGTCTTCCGGGACGGCCGGCACGTGGTCACGACGGCCACCAGCGAGCTGACGACGGCCGACCTGGTGCGGTACATGGTCGGACGGGCCGTGTCGCTGTTCCCGAAGGTCGAGACGCCGATCGGCGACGTCCTCCTCGAGGTCAGTGGCCTGACGAAGGCCGGAGCCTTCCGCGACGTGGGGTTCTCCGTCCGCGCAGGCGAGATCGTCGGGTTCGCCGGGCTGGTCGGCGCCGGTCGCACTGAGGTCGCCAGGGTGCTCTTCGGGATCGACCGGCGCGACGGCGGCGAGATCCGGCTCGGCGGAGCGCCGGTCGACTTCGCGAACCCGTCAGCCGCGATGCATTCCGGGATCGCGTACCTCCCCGAGGACCGCCACCTGGAGGGCCTCGTCGAAGGCTTCTCTATCGCCCAGAACGTGACCCTGCCGATCCTGCCGCGCCTGTTCCCCCGGTTCCTCATCCGCTCCGCCACGGAGCGCAAGGTCGCATCCGGGTACACGGAACAGCTCAACGTGAGGATGACCGGGGTCGATCAGCTCGTCGAGGCGCTGTCTGGCGGCAACCAGCAGAAGGTCGTGCTGGCGAAGTGGCTGGCCTCCGGGCCCAAGGTCCTGATCCTGGACGAGCCCACGCGCGGGATCGACATCGGCGCCAAGGTCGAGGTCCACCGGATCATCTCCGAGCTGGCAGCGTCCGGGCTCGGGATCATCCTCATCTCCAGCGACCTGCCGGAAGTGCTCGCAATGTCCGACCGGATCCTCGTCCTCCACGAGGGGCGGATGACGGCCGAGATCCCGCGTGCTCTCGCGACCCAGGAGCGGGTGATGTTCGCCGCGACCGGCAACGTGGCCGGCGACGACGAGCCGACGGCGGTCACCGAAGCCGCCCTCGACGCAGCCGGCAGTGGCCTCGATGGCTGAATCGGGCGCGGCCGGCACGGTGGGCGCGGGACGCACCCGGAGACAGTGGGTGTCCACGCTCGCGCGCCAGCGCGAGCTGAGCCTCGTCGCGATCATGTTCGTGCTCGGTGGGCTCGTGTCCATCACGGCCCCACAGTTCCTGACGGTCTCGAACCTCAGCCAGGTCGCCGTCCTGGCGTCGATCATCGCCGTCGCGGCCGTCGGCGAGGCCCTCGTCGTCATCACCCGGAACATCGACCTCTCTGTCGAAGCCATGATCGGACTGGTCGCCTACAGCGTGGCCATCGTCCTGCAGCGTCAAGCGCTCGACCCGCCGGCCGCGATCGCACTCGGACTCGGGATCGGGCTCGGACTCGGGATGATCAACGGGGTGGTCGTCACCGTGCTCAGGGTTCCGTCGATCGTCGCCACGCTCGGGACGCTGAGCATCTTCCGGGGCGTGGACTACCTGGTCGCCGGAAGCCACCAGGTCCCGCTGGCCGGCCTCCCGCCCGGCTTCACAGACCCCGCGCGCGACACCATCCTCGGCATCCCGATGTTCGTCCTCGTGGCGGTGGTCGTCGTGGTCATCGGGAGCGTCGTCCTCCGGTCGACACGGTTCGGACGGCAGATCTACGCCGTCGGGAGCAACCCGGAGGCCGCGGCCATCCTCGGCATCCCCTCCCGCCTCGTCGTCTTCGCGGCCTTCTCGCTGTGCGGCCTGCTCGCCGGCGTCGCCGGGATCCTGTGGGTCATGGAGTTCGGGACGATCAACGGGACGTCCGCGACCGGCGTCGTGCTGTCGGTCGTGGCCGCGGTCGTCGTCGGGGGCGTGAGCATCTCCGGCGGTTCCGGGACGCTGGCGGGCGCCGCGCTCGGCGCGCTGTTCCTGGGGTTCATCGCGAACGCGCTCATCCTGGTCGGCCTGTCGCAGTTCTGGCTGCAGGCCATCTACGGCGTCGTGATCCTCGTCGCCGTCAGCGCCGACGCGATCATCCTGCGACGGATCCAGCGGGCGACCGCCGGGCGGCGCACCAGATGAGCGCCATCGGTGGATCCACGACCGGCCTGGGCCGGTGGACGCGCCTGCTGGCGCGCTGGGAGGCCCTGCTCCTTGCCGCACTGGTCGGGCTCGTCGTGCTCGGTGCGTACCTGTCGCCGTTCTTCCTGACGCCGGGCAACTTCTCGAACCTCGTCGCCGCGCAGATGGAAGTCGCGATCATGGCGCTGCCGATGCTCCTGATCATCGTTACCGCCGACATCGACCTGTCCGTCGAGTCGATGGCCGGCCTCGCCAGCGCGATCCTCGGGTTCCTCTGGGCGGCCGGCGTGCCGCTCTGGATCGGGATCCCCGTGGTCCTCGTCGTCGGAGCCCTGGGCGGGCTCATGAACGGCCTGCTCATCGCCTGGGGCGGCCTGCCGTCGCTGGTCGTGACGCTGGGAACCCTCGCCCTCTTCCGCGGCCTCGCCCTCATCGTCCTCGGACCGCGCGGCGTCAGCGACTTCCCGGCCGCGTTCACGGAGCTGGGTTTCGGTCACGTCCCCGGGACGCTGATTCCATGGCCGTTCGTGATCTTCGTCCTGCTGGCGGTCCTGCTCGGCATCGTGCTCCACAGGACCTGGGTGGGCCGCCAGATCTATGCCATCGGCAGGAATCCGGGCACAGCCCGCTTCTCCGGCGTGCGGGTGACCCGGGTCAGGACCGGCCTGTTCGTCCTGTCCGGGCTGGTCGCGGCCCTGGCCGGCGTCATCCTCACGTCGCGCCTGTCGAGCGCCCGCGCCGATGCCGGACAGGGCATGACCCTCACCGTCGTGACCGTGGTCCTGCTCGGCGGCGCAAGCGCCTTCGGCGGCTCGGGCACGATCCCGGGCGTCGTTCTCGCCGTCCTCTCGGTGGCGGTCATGCAGAACGCCCTTCGCCTCGCCAGCGTCTCGGTCGAGATCCAGAGCATCGCCCTCGGGCTGCTCCTGATCCTCTCGGTCGTCGTCCCAACCTTCGCTCACCAGGCCAAGTCGGCTCTCGATCGAGTTCGTGGAGGCCGGCCCCCGCCGGCCGACTCGATCACCCATGGTGAGACCGCTGTGTCGTAGATAGAGGAGGAGCCTTCGTGAAGCTCAGATCGAACGGGCGGTTCGTCGCCCTCGCAGGTGTCGCGGTGCTGGTGTTCGCGGCCTGCTCGAGCAGCTCATCGCCGAGCCCGTCGGCAGCCGCGTCGGCGGCGCCCTCGGCTGCAGCGTCTGCCGCTGCCGGCGCCATGACCGTCGGCTACCTGCCGAAGGACATCGTCAACCAGTACTTCGCGGCTGCGAAGACCGGCGTCGACAAGGCTGCCAGCGAGACCGGCGGCAAGGTCATCCAGGTCGGGCCGAACGAGGCCAAGGCCGATCTGCAGATCCCGTTCATCACCGACCTCACCACCCAGGGCGTCAACGCGATCATCATCTCGGCCGACGGCAAGGACGAGGTCGCTCCGGCCCTCAAGGAGGCGATGAAGGCGGGCATCAAGGTCGTCGGCTTCGACTCGAGCCCGGCGGTCGGCGCGTACGACGTCTTCGTCAACCAGGTCGACTTCAGCGGTGTCGGCGTGAACCTCGCCGACTGGGCCTGTGAGCTCGCCCCCAACTGCACCGGCGAGATCGCGATCCTGTCGGCGGCCGCCACGGCGACCAACCAGAACGCCTGGATCGACCTCATGAAGACGACCCTCAAGCTCCCCAAGTACGCGGGTCTCAATCTCGTCGACGTCGTCTACGGCGACGACGACGCCACCAAGAGCACCACCCAGGCCCAGGCCCTGCTCACCAAGTACCCCAACCTCAAGGTCATCGTGGCCCCGACCACCGTCGGCATCCTCGCGGCCGCCCAGGTCGTCAAGCAGGCCGGCAGCGCGGTCAAGGTGACCGGGCTCGGCTTCCCCAACGACATGAAGCCCTTCGTCAAGGACGGCACCTCCCCGGTCTTCGGGCTGTGGAGCGTCCCGGACCTCGGCTACCTCTCCTACATGGTCGCCAACAAGCTCGTCAGCGGCGAGATCACCGGCAAGGCAGGCGAGACCTTCACCGTGAAGGGCCTCAACGGCGATCAGCCGTACACGATCGGCGCGGACGGCGTCGTCATCCTCGGGCCGGCGTTCCGGTTCGACGCGACGAACGTCGACAGCTTCGACTTCTAGCCACACCTCGACGAGCGCCGGTCCACCTTCGGCGAACGCAGTGGAGAGCCCCGGAGGCCACGCTTCCGGGGCTCTCCGATTCGGAGGAGCCACGATGGAACGCGTCGCCTTCACGATGAAGCTCCTGCCCGGGGCGGAGACGGAGTACCGGCGCCGCCACGCAGCGGTGTGGCCGGAGATGCTCGATGCTCTCCGTGCCGCGGGGTGCCGGGACTACTCCATCTACGTCCGCGACGATGACCTGTTCGGCTGCTTCGAGGTCGACGATCTCGACGCCTTCCGGGCGCTGATGGCGGCATCCCCGGTCAACGCCCGCTGGCAGGCCGAGATGGCCGCGCTCATCGACCCCTGCACCGATCCTGAGACGGGCTTCCACCGCCGCCTCGACGAGGTCTTCCGCCTTGACTGACACCCCGTTCCGGATGGCCGCCGTCGACCTTGGCGCGGAGAGCGGGCGCGTCGTCGTCGGCACCTTCGATGGCGGGCGCCTGGCCCTCGAGGACGTTCACCGGTTCCCGAACGTCCCGGTCACGCTCGCGGGCACCCTCCACTGGGACTTCCTCCGCCTCTTCGGCGAGGTGACCGCCGGCCTCCGGCGGGCCGCTGCCGACGGGCCCGTGGCGTCGGTGGGCGTGGACACGTGGGGCGTCGACTTCGGGCTGCTCGACGCCCGCGGCCGCCTCCTGGCGAACCCGGTGCACTACCGGGATGGGCGCACCGAAGGGATGCCCGGTTTCGCGTTCGCGGTCGTGCCGCGCGACGAGATCTACGCCGCCACGGGCATCCAGCTCATGCCCATCAACACGCTCTACCAGCTGCTCTCGATGGTCCGCGCGGGCGACCCGCTACTGGACCAGGCCGACCGGCTGCTCATGATGGCCGACCTCTTCCACCACTTCCTGGCGGGAAGCGCGGTCGCCGAGTACACGAACGCCAGCACCAGCCAGTGCCTGGATCCGGTCGCCCGCGACTGGGCGCGGCCCCTGCTCGCCCGCTTCGGCATCCCGACCGAGATCCTGCCGCCGATCGTCGCGCCGGGAACCGACCTGGGCCCCATGCGCGCGGACGTGGCGGCGGACACGGGCCTGCGCGGCGCCCGCGTCGTGGCGCCGGGCTCGCACGACACGGCCTCCGCCGTGGTCGGGGCGCCGCTCGCCGGCCCGACGACCGCGTTCCTGAGCTCCGGGACATGGTCGCTCATCGGCCTGGAGATGCCCGCCCCGGTGATCACCGAGGCGACTCGGGCCGCCAACCTCACCAACGAGGGCGGCGTCGCGGGCACGGTGCGCCTGTTGCGGAACGTGATGGGCCTCTGGCTGGTCCAGGAAAGCCGTCGTGCGATCTGGCCGGGGGGCGACGCCCCCTCGTACGAGGAGCTGGCCGCGCTCGCCGAGACGGCCCCGGCCTTCACGGCGTTCATCGACCCCGACGACGAGCGCTTCCTGCGCCCCGGCGACCTGCCGGCGCGGGTGCGCGCGTTCTGCACGGAGACCGGCCAGCCGGTACCCACCGATGTCGGGACCCTCGTCCGGGTGCTCCTCGAGAGCCTCGCGCTCCGCTACGCGGTCGCGGTCGACGAGCTCGCGCGGGCCTCTGGCCATCTCGTCGAGGCGATCCACGTGGTGGGTGGCGGGTCGAACCACCGACTGCTGTGCCGGCTGACCGCGGGCGCGACGGGCCTCCCGGTCCGGGCCGGACCCGTCGAGGCGACGGCGATCGGCAACCTCGCCGTCCAGGCCATCGCCGCCGGCGAGCTGGCGGACGTGGCCGAAGCCCGCGCGCTCATCGCCCGGTCGTTCACCGTGACCACCTTCGAGCCCGAGGGCGACTGGGCCGAGGCCCGCGCGCGCTTCGGAGCCATGCTCGCCGCCCGCCGCTCGCCCTCGCCTGCACCGGCGTCCGCCACGTCCTGACGGAGCCACACGCGGCCGGGACCGCCGGCCTGGAAGGAGACCATCGTGGCCCTGAACGAGTCCGTGACCCGACCCGCCACCGCCTCCGCGCTCGATCGCATCGAGTGGGCCGTGAGCGGCCTTGCCATCGAGCTGCCGTCGTGGGGCTTCGTCAACACCGGCACCCGCTTCCGGGTCTTCCCGCAGCCGGGCGTGCCGCGCGACGCGTTCGAGAAGGTCGACGACGCGGCCACCGTCAACCGGTATACGGGGATCGCGGGCTCCGTCGCCCTCCATGTCCCCTGGGACCGGGTGGACGATTGGCCGGCCTTCACGGCCTACGCGGCGGAGCGCGGCCTCCGCATCGGCGGCATCAACAGCAACACGTTCCAGGACGAGGACTACAAGTTCGGCTCGCTCTGCCACCCGTCGGCCACGGTGCGGGCCAAGGCCGTCCGGGCCATCGTCGAATGCTGCGAGATCGCGGCTGCGACCGGCTCGCAGGTGGTCAAGGTCTGGCTGGGCGACGGGACCAACTACCCGGGCCAGGACGACATGCGCTGGCGCCGCCACCGCCTCGTGGAGGGCCTGCGCGAGATCCACCCGCACCTGCCGGCGGGCGTGCGGATGTTCCTCGAGTACAAGCTCTACGAGCCGGCCCTCTACTCCACCGACGTCCAGGACTGGGGCCAGGCGCTGTCGGTATGTGACGCGGTCGGCGAGCAGGCCACCGTCTGCGTCGACACGGGCCACCATGCGATGGGCGTCAACATCGAGCAGATCGTGGCGATCCTCCTGGCGGTGGGGCGCCTCGGCGGCTTCGACCTCAACGACAAGAAGTACGGCGACGACGACCTCATGGTCGGCTCGATCGACCCGTACCAGCTGTTCCGGATCGCGCACGAGCTGGTCAACGCCATGCGCGACGACGGCGACCCTGTCGCGCAGCGTTGCGCGAGCGAGGTCGTCTACATGCTCGACCAGTGCCACAACATCGAGCCGAAGATCCCGGCCATGATCCGCTCGGTCATGAACCTCCAGGAGACGATGGCGAAGGCACTCCTCGTCGACCGTGATGCGCTCCTGCTGGCGCAGGCGGCGGGCGATGTCCTCGAGGCCAACGGGCTCCTGCAGGACGCCTTCTCCACCGACGTCCGGCCGCTCCTCTCGGAGCTGCGCACGGCCCGCGGCCTGCCGGCCGATCCGTTCCGGGCCTACCTCGACAGCGGCGAGGCCGAGGCCCGGGCGGCCGCCCGGGCCGGCGGCGCAGCGGCCGGCTGGGGCTGAGACGACGCCGAACCGCGAGCCCACGCCTCATCGCGGGAGACCGGGATGGCGCTCGACGAACCGCGTCCCGACCTCACCGAGCTCCCGGCTCCTGTCGGCGAAGGCGACCGGCGCATCGCGTACACTGTCATTTGTGCAACGAATCGCAACCAGTCATAAGAGAACGAGTGTGTCCGACACGGACCGGATGGCGCCCCGGAGCCGGCCCGACGGCACCCAGGCACGAGGAGCAGGAAGCGAGATGGACGTGGCAGGCGATCGCAGCGGCGGAGGGCAGGTCCCAGGGACCCGGCGACCCATCCCGAACACGCACGTTCACCTGCCGCCCAACTTCTCGGCCTTCGACACCGTCGAGGACGCCGTCGAGACCGCGGCTGCGGAGGGCATCCTCGTCCTCGGCGCTTCCAACTTCCACGACCATCGGATCTATCGTCGGTTCGCCGATGCCGCCGAGGTGACGGGCATCGTCCCGCTGTTCGGCCTGGAGGTCATCAGCGTCGACGACTCGCTGCGCGACGCAGGCACAAGGGTGAACGACCCGGGGAACCCCGGGCGGATGTACCTCTCCGGGAAGGGGATCGACCCCTTCGCGACCCCCACGGCGGCCGGGGCACGCCTCCTGGCACGGGTCCGCGCCGCCGACGCGGACCGGATGCGCGCCATGGTGCCGCTGCTCGACGCCTGCTTCACACGGGCCGGCCTCCAGACCGGGCTCGACGCGGAGAGCATCGCCGACGAGGTCGCGGAACGGGCCGGCGTCCCGCGCGAGTGGGTCGTGCTCCAGGAGCGCCACGTGGCCATGGCCTTCCAGGATGCGCTCTTCCGGATCGTGGCTCCCGAGGGGCGGCGCGCGCTGCTGGCCAGGGCGTTCGAAGGGCCGGTCGACGCCCCGGTCGACGAGCCGATCGCCATCCAGGGCGAGATCCGCTCGAGGCTCATGAAGTCGGGACGGCCGGCGTTCGTGCCGGAGTCGCCGGTCTCGTTCGACGACGCCTACCGGCTGGTCCTCGAGCTGGACGGCATCCCCTGCTACACCACGCTTGCCGACGGCGCGTCGCCGGTCTGCCCGTGGGAGGAGCCACCCGACGCGCTCGCGCAGCGCGTGCTCGGGCGAGGGATCCACGTCGCCGAGCTCATCCCGAACCGCAACCAGCCCGCGGTCGTCGACGCGTATGTCGCGGCGTTCCGTGATGTCGGCATCGTCGTGATGGCCGGAACGGAGCACAACACGCGGGAGCGGATCCCGCTCGAGCCCCGCTGTGTCGACGGGTCGCTCCCGTCGCCTGTCGCGCGCGCGGCGTTCTGGGAGGCCACGTGCGTGGTGGCCGCCCATCAGCGTCTCCGGGCATCCGGAAGACAGGGCTACGTCGACCGTGAGGGCCGACTCGACCCGGGCTTCCCGGACGGCGAGACGCGCATCCGCTGGTTCGCCGAGGAAGGGGCGGAGCTGGTCCACGCAGCCTCCCCGGCGATGGCCCGATGAGCGGCCGACAGTCCGGCCGGCGCGAGCTGCCCCCGACGCCGGTCGCGACGCTCGACGAGCTCATCGAGGCCGCGCGGCGGTTCGGCCGCGACCCGGAATTCGCGCGGGGTGGAGGTGGCAACGCATCGGCGAAGGTCGACGGCGTCCTCTACATCAAGCCGAGCGGCGTGGCCCTCGCGACGCTCGCCGCGGGAGACCTCGTGCCGCTCGACATGGAGCCGCTGCTCGCGCTCCTCCACTCACCCGGCACGACAGCCGACATGGAGGGAGACGCGCTCGGAGATCCGGTCATGCGCACGGCCATGGCGGCCCGCCTGGCCGACGCCGGCGGGCGGCGGCCCTCCGTGGAGCTGCTGTTCCACGCATTCCTGCCCGAGCGATTCGTGGTGCACACGCACCCCCTCGTCATCAATGCGGTCACGTGCAACAGCGACGGCCCTGCCCTCGCCGGACTTCTGTTCGGCGAGGCGGCGCTGTGGGTCCCGTACGCCGATCCCGGCCTCCCGCTCGCCCAGGCCATCTTCGAAGCTCGCCGGGCCCACGTCGAGCGCACCGGCCGGACGGCCCCCGCGATCACCCTCATGCAGAACCACGGGGTCATCGTCGGAGGCGACTCGACAGCCGAGATCGACGAGAGATCCGCGTGGCTCGTCGAGACGGTGAGCGCGGCGATGGACCGCGCCGGC